>NZ_JAFCTX010000041.1:0-35288 GCF_049896245.1 Cypionkella sp. TWP1-2-1b2
CGAAGCCATCGGGCCAACGATGCTCCGCCAGATAATGCGAGCACGCTTCCTCGTCGGAAAACCGAGCGTCGAACGCTTGGCGGGACATAGGTTTGTCATTTTTCCATCTGGCTGGCATGGGTAGAACAATACCAGAACATTATAAGTTGGCAAGCCGCGTCGCACTACATCATGTGCCGCCGGATCAAAGGGGATAAGCCTTAGACAGTGATTTCATTTAATCCGAAAACGGTCCCAATTCGGGACCACCTCAAACCGCAGCCTGCACCGCTCCCACAATCTCATCCACCACGCAGCGCAGCATGGCCTCATCCTCACATTCCGCCATCACCCGGATCAGCGGCTCCGTTCCAGATTTGCGGATCAAAATCCGCCCCTTGCCCTTGATCTCGGCTTCCTTCGCCGCAATCACCGCCTTCACCGCCTCGGTCTTCAAAGGCTCCAACCCCGGCGCGTAGCGGATATTTTTCAACAACTGCGGCACGGTTTCAAACTGCCGCACTAATGCGCTGGCAGCCAACCCCGACCGCGCCATCTCGGCCAGAAACTGCAAGCCCGCGATCAAGCCATCGCCGGTGGTGGCATAATCGGTCATCACGATATGGCCAGACTGTTCGCCGCCCAGATTGTACCCGCCGCGCCGCATCGCCTCGACGACATAACGATCCCCCACCGAGGTCCGCTCCAGCCGCAAGCCACGCCCTGTCATAAACCGCTCCAGCCCCAGATTGGACATCACGGTGGCAACCAGCGTGCCACCCTGCAATCGCCCCTCATCCGCCCAGCGCCCCGCCAGCAGCGCCATGATCTGATCGCCGTCAGCCACACGGCCCGTCTCATCCAAGATCATCACCCGGTCGGCATCGCCATCCAAGCTGATGCCCACATGCGCGCCATGCGCCACCACGGCCTCAGCCGCCGTTTGGGTGTAAGTCGAGCCGCAGCGCTGGTTGATATTCTTGCCGTTCGGACTGACCCCCACCGGGATCACCTCAGCCCCAAGCTCCCACAAAACCTCAGGCGCAGCCTTGTAGGCAGCCCCATTGGCACAGTCGATCACCACTTTCAGGCCGTCCAACCGCAGCCCCGCCGGGAAGGTGGTTTTGACGAATTCTTGATAGCGCCCCACCGCATCGTCGATCCGTTTCGCGCGGCCGATATTCTCGGGCGGGGCGAGGTTGGGATCGGCCTCTACCATTGCCTCAATCTCCACTTCGGCGGCGTCAGACAGCTTAAACCCATCCGGGCCGAAGAATTTGATGCCATTGTCGTGGTGCGGGTTGTGCGAGGCAGAAATCATCACCCCAAGATCGGCGCGCATTGAGCGGGTCAGAAAGCCCACCGCTGGCGTCGGCACCGGGCCGAGCAGCAGCACATTCATCCCCGTGCTGGTCAGGCCCGCCGTCAGCGCGTTCTCCAGCATATAGCCCGACAACCGCGTATCTTTGCCGATCACAACCCGGTGCGCGGTAGATCCATCGCGGCGGAAAAACTGGCCCGCTGCGGCCCCCAGTTTCAACGCCATCTCGGCGGTCATCGGATAGGTGTTGGCGGTGCCACGCACGCCGTCGGTGCCGAAAAGTTTGCGGGTCATGCTGCTCCTCCTGTTGTTGCGGCTTGCCATAGCGATAGCGCCTGCCGGGTCTCGGCCACATCATGCACGCGGATCATCTGCATGCCCTGCGCCACCCCGGCGAGGGCCACGGCCAGGCTGCCGGGAAGACGTTTCTGCGCATCCGCCTCAGCGCTGAGCGTCCCGATAAAGCGTTTGCGCGAGGCCCCCAGCAGCACCGGGACGCCAAGGTTATGGAACAGCGACAGCCGCGACAGTAGGGTCAGGTTGTGCTGCAGGGTTTTGCCAAAGCCGATGCCGGGGTCAATCGCCAGCTTGTCGCGCGGAATGCCTGCAGCAATCGCCTCGGTCAAACGGGCGGTAAGGGCGTCATACACATCCAGCAGCACATCATCATAATGCGGGTCAATTTGCATTGTGTCCGGCGTGGCGATGGAGTGCATCAGGATCACCGGACGACCTGACGCCGCCGCCACCCCCGCCATGGCCGGATCAAATTGCAGTGCCGTCACATCGTTCAGGATCGTCGCCCCCGCAGCAAAGGCGGCACCCGCCACCGTTGCCTTGCGGGTGTCGATGGAGATTGGCACATCGAGGCCCCCGTCGCGCAAAGCCGCAATGACGGGTGCGGTGCGGGCGGTTTCTTCATCGGCAAAAACTGCAGCCGCGCCGGGGCGGGTGCTTTCGCCGCCGATGTCGAGAATATCCGCCCCTGCCGCCATCTTGCGCGCCTGCATCAGCGCGGCTTCCGGGCGCAGGAACAGGCCGCCATCGGAAAAGCTGTCGGGGGTGACGTTCAGGATGCCCATGATGCGGGGGCGGTCCATCGACAACCCGCCGAAATCGGGGCGCTTGGCGGAAAGGCGGTGCCGGGTCGCATCATCAAGATCCGATACAGGCAGCAGCATTGGCGGCGCATCGCGGTCAATCACTTCAACATGCGAAAACCAGCACCAACCGCCTGCCAGTGGCAAAGCTCCCGTAGCGCGGCCGGGGTCGGTCATCGGAATGGGGCGGATATAGATCATGATCCTGTGGTAAAACTCTAAACCTTGTGTCGCAAGGGGGAAGCGTCACGCCTGTTCGACCTGCACGCGGCTTCCCGCGGGAAGTGCAACATCGCCGTGAACCACCAAACGATCCGCCGCCATCAGTTCGGCCAGCCACAAAGCCAGCGCCACAGGCTCGCGGCTGTGCGGACCATCGACGGCATCCAGCACCAGTTTCGACGGCGCCCAGACCACCATCTGGCCGCGCTTGATCGCCCAGTCGATTTCCGTTCTCGTCGCCATCACCACGCAGCGCGGATCACGCGCCGCCAGAACCCAGGCGTTTTGCTCGATGGCCAAAAGGTCAACGCGGCGCTGCGTTGGCTTATGCCCGGTCTGCGGGCGGGCCATGTCGGGCAGGCCAACCGTCAGGATCACCGGGCGACCTTGGGCTTGCCAATGATCAAGGCGGGTTTCAAGATCAGCCGCCATGATCGCGGCATTATCGAGGAAGACCACCAGCGGATGCACGGCGGCTTCCTCGCCATCCTGCCCCATCACCTTAACGGCGGTCTCGGCTCGACTGCGCACGATTTCGACACCGAGTTTATAGGGGCCAACATCCAGCTTTTCGATCCGCACGAACACCCGCATCGCTTGTGGTTCGGCAAGGATGCGTTCGGCCAGACGCTCGGCGAGGGTTTCCAGCAGGTTAAGACGTTCGGCGGCGAGTTCCGCCGCAATCGCTTCGGTCAAGGTGTCGTAAGACAGGATCAGATCAACGTCGTCGTTCAGCGGTTGAGCCGCCGGGCGCACTTCGACGACGATGTTGAACAGCACGCGCTGGGTGTGGCCACGTTCTTTCTGAAACGCACCGATATCAACCTCGACGATATGATCGCGCAGACTGATACGATCACGCGGATCGGCGGTGGCCGAGGCGATGGAACGCTCCTCCGGGTGGGCGAAGGCTTGGGCAATGTCGCTGGTCATAGGGCCCCCGAAAGGCAAAACGCGTTCAGGGCAAGCTATAGTGCGCCCCGCACAGCGCCTAGTCCGAACCCGACAGGAAGCGCAAGGGGCGCGACTTATGGATCGGTGAAGTACAACTTACGGCTGACGGTAAAACAGATGCGAGCCGATGGCAGCGGTGCGGTCAAACTTACGCGACCACGATGGGCTGACGGCGCGGGTGTGAAAATAGGTCGCCCCTGCGGTCAGCTGGCGTGGCGCACCATCCAGCATAACGCGGGCGATGCGGCCAGCAACCTCGGCAGAACTGCGGTCGGTCATCACGTCTTTGTTGCCGTCGCAGGAGTAGGAAAACGCACAAGAGCCACTGCCGCGTTGCTGCACGACGCCGCATATGGTCTTGGGATAGCGCGGGCTGTCGACACGGTTCAGCACCACCTCGGCCACGGCGAACTGACCTTGCAGCGACTCGCCGCGCGACTCGAAGTAGATTGCGGTTTTCAGACATTGCCATTGTTGATCGCCGTTGGCTGCGGGCTGGGCCATCAGCCAATCGGCAGAATAGCTGACCAGCACCGGGTTTTGCAGGGCCGGCTTTTTATCGGCTTTCGCGGCCTTCTGCGGCGCGGCGGCGACCACCTTTGGCCCGACAGCCATCGCGGTCAACATCTCGTCAGGCAGCGTATCGAACGCCTTGTGTTCAGCCCCCAGCAAGGATGCCATCTGAGACCCCATCAAGACGGCAGGGTCGTTGGAATGGCTTACCGTCACATCGGCAAAGGCCGCCCCGCTGAGGACGCAAAGCGCCGCAGCGGCACTCGTCCAGGCTTGGTTGAAGCGCATATATCAGTATCCCGGTCTGTTTCAGCAATGCCGGATGAGAGCAGCCCCACGCGACGAGAAACTGGCCTAGAGAACGAAACTGCCTCGGTCTACCCGCGTGGTAAAATTACCACGATATTTTTGTACATTTGAGCGGATTTCCGCGCAAAATCTTAAAGCGATACATTCACTTCGGCATGCAATTTCATGATATTGTAGTTTTTTTTCGGATATCCACACGATCAGCCAAAGCCAGATGCGCCGCCGCAAGACGTGCCAAAGGCACCCGATAGGGGCTGCAAGACACATAATCGAAGCCCGCCTTGCGACAAAAACCAATCGATTCGGGGTTGCCACCGTGTTCTCCGCAGATCGACACGGTCAGGTTGGGCCGCGTCGCACGGCCTCTTTCGCAGCCGATCAATAGCAATTCTCCGACGCCATCGACATCGAGGATGTGGAACGGATCTTCCGGGAAAACGCCCTGTTGCACATAGGTATTCATAAAACGGCCCGCGTCGTCGCGCGACAGGCCATAGGTCATCTGCGTGAGGTCGTTGGTGCCGAACGACAGGAAATCGGCGTGTTGCGCGATTTCGCCAGCACGCAAAGCGGCACGCGGGGTTTCCACCATGACGCCGAGTTTAAAGGCAAACGCCACGCCAGATTTCACCCGAACCGAGGCAGCCACCGCGTCGATATGGGTCTTGACCAGCTCGACCTCGCGCCGGGCCGAAACCAGCGGGATCATGATCTCTGGCACCACAGGCGTACCTTTACGGGCAAGCACAACGCTGGCTTCAAAGATTGCCTGCGCCTGCATCGCATAGATTTCCGGCAAGACCACGCCCAAGCGAACACCACGCATCCCCAGCATCGGGTTGAACTCGGCCAAAGCCTCGGCGCGGCGGACCACATCGGACAAAGGTTTGTCCAGCGCCTCGGCCAATTCGCGCAGACCCTCACGGGAGTGCGGCAGGAATTCGTGCAATGGCGGATCAAACAGCCGGATGCAAACCGGCAGACCCGCCATGATCTCGAACAGTTGTACGAAATCCGCGCGCTGCATCGGCAGCAGACGTGCCAAAGCTGCGGCGCGGTCTTTTGAGGTGTCTGCGAAGATCATCTCGCGCATCACCACAAGGCGGTCTTCCTCAAAGAACATGTGCTCGGTGCGGCAGAGGCCAATGCCCTGCGCTTCGAACTGCCGCGCGGTAATGGCATCGGCGGGGGTGTCGGCGTTGGCGCGGATGCCGATGTCACGGAAGCTGTCGGCCCAACCCAAAAGCTTGCGGAAAGCGTCGTCCAGCGCAGGTGCGAGCATTTCCGCAGCCCCCGCCAACACATCGCCGGTGGTGCCATCGACGGTGATCAGATCGCCCTCGCTAAAGGTGCGGCCATCGGCGGCGACAAGGCGTTTTTCCTTTGTGTCCAAGCGCATGCCCGACGCGCCGACCACGCAGGGCACCCCAAGACCGCGCGCGATCACGGCGGCATGGCTGGTCACACCACCGCGTTCGGTGACGACGCCCACGGCGGCGTGCATGCCGCGAATATCCTCGGGCGCGGTTTCGCGGCGCACCATAATGCAGGGTTCACCGCGCGCAGCCGAGGCTTGGGCGGCTTGCGACGAGAACACGATCCGGCCCACCGCTGCGCCCGGAGACGCCGCGATGCCCTTGGCAAAAACGTCCCGCGCCGACCGCATATCCACCTGCGGGTGCAACAGTTCCGACAGCGCGCGGGGTTCCACCCGGAGGACGGCTTCCTCGCGGCTGATCACACCATCATCGGCCAAAGCCACCGCGATTTTCAGGCCAGCACGGGCGGAGCGTTGCACTTTGATCGCGTCGAGCACCGAGAGTTTGCCATCCTCGATGGTGAATTCGATCTGCATTTCCTCGCGCAGTTTCTGCCGACACACCGCGCCATGGCGGATCAGATCGGCGAAGATTTCTGGCGCGATGTCTTCCAAAGACGGTCCGCGCTTGTCGCGGGTGAGGTAGATCGCCTCGGTCTTTTTCAGCGCATCGCGGCCTTGCGATTGGCCAAGATAGCGGCCCTTCACCAAAGCCAATCCGGTCACCGGATCAATGAATTGCATCACACCCGAGCCGGAAATCCCCTGCCCGATGCCTTGCGCCATTTCCTGCACCACCAGCCCCAAAGCGGCCTCAACGGGAGCACCCTTGGCTTGACGTAGCAAGCGAGCCGAGGTGCCTTCCCATGCGCGGGCCATAGACCGCAGGACTTCGGAGAGTTGTTGCGCGGGGTCTTCGGGGAAAGGTTCTTCCATTTCCCGCTCATAGTGCCGCAGCGCGTCACGGAGAGAGTCCGCGTTGGGCTTGCCGGAATCGAACATATCAGGGTCTAGGCGAGCGACGTGGGTGGCATAGGCTTGCACAAACCGCAGATACAGCGCGTCGGCAGCTTCGCGGCCATTGGTGTCTACAAGGCGGGCGTGTTGGGCTGCGTTCATGCCGATGTTCAGCACGGTGCCGGGGCCGCCCCAATCGGGGTTTTCGGGCGAAGGGCGCACGGAAATCAGGGGCATAGCACCGAAATGCGTCAAGATCGCTTTGACATCTACCGGATGGCCCGCCGCAATCGCGCGCACGGTTTGCGCGGGCAAGGCGACGGTTTCGGGCACCGGAAGGTCAAGGCGGACCAGCCGTTGCAGGCATTTCGCCCGCCACCCATGCGCTTCGCGGCGGATGTCGGCGCTGGGGGTGATCTCGGCGAATTCGGCGATTTTCTGCACTGCGGCACCTTTACTTTGCGGGCGCAGGATACACTGGGTGGGGCGTGGTGCAAGCATTGTCGGGGCGGAGTGGGGGCTAGCCCCCACACCCCCAGGATATTTGAGCAGAGAGGATGACCTTATCCCTCCATTTTGGTCAGATCAGCCACGCCGGAACAAATCGCGCGGATGCGGTGCAGCAGGTTCAGGCGGTTGCGGCGGATGATCGGGTTGTCGGAATTGACCTGAACGGCGGTGAAGAAAGCGTCGATCGGGGCGCGAAGTTGCGCCATCGCGGCCATGGCGGCGGCGAAATCTTCGCGGCGCATGGCGGGGGTGATGGCGGCTTCGGCGGTATCGAGGGCTGCGAACAGCGCGCGTTCTTCGTCGGTTTCCGCGAATTTAATGTCTGGGCCGTAAGAGTATTCTACCCCATCTGCGGCTTCGGCCTCATTTAGAATCTCAATCGCCTTCTTGAACGTGTCGCTGTCTTTATGGCCGTCTTTTTCCATGGCTTGAATCCATAATGTGTTGGCACGTTTGAAGCCTTGCAGCAGGTTGGGGCCGTCTTCAGTTTTCAGGAAGGCGGCAAGCGCCTCGGCGCGTTTGACCAGCAGGGTGAGGTCGTCATTGCCGGGCATGGCAAGGCAAGCGTCGATCACGTCATGGCGGATGCCTTGGTCTTTCAGGAAGACTTTCAGGCGGTCGTGGAAGAAGGCGAGGAGATGTGGGCTTTCATTTTCTTCAAAACGCTTAAAGATATCATCTTCGGACCCAGCGGCAGCAGAAAAAGTCTGGTTAACAATTTCATCCGCTTTGGACTCGCCGTCAGAAAAATTTGACAATCCGTCCGCAATTTTCTTCGCCGTTGTGAGCTTTGAAGTCTCGATTATGCTGAGGACATTCTTGAAAATACCCCGCTTAAGAACAGGCAACAACACTATTCTAGCACGCTGTTCGATCACCAACCGAATAACCCCTAGCGCCGCCCGCCGCAGCGCAAATGGGTCTTTGCTCCCGGTGGGTTTTTCGTCGATGGCCCAGAAGCCGGTCAGGGTGTCGATCTTATCGGCCAGCGCCACGGTGACGGAAACTGGGTCGCTTGGCACTTTGTCGGTGGGGCCGAGGGGGGAGTAGTGGTCGCGGGCGGCTAGGGCTACGGCTTCGGGCAGGCCTGCTTCGCGGGCGTAATACATGCCCATCAGGCCTTGCAGTTCGGGGAATTCGCCGACCATGGCAGAGCGCAGGTCGGCTTTTGCCAGTTTCGCGGCTTGTTCGGCGGTGTCTGGATCGGCTTTGACCAAGGGGGCGATTTCGCGCGCAAGGGCCGCGATGCGGGCGATGCGGTCGGACTGGCTGCCGAGTTTGTTGTGGAAGGTGACGGATTTCAGGCCTTCCAGCCATTCCGTCATCTCGGCTTTCGCCACGCGCAGATCGTTTTCCCAGAAGAATTTCGCATCCGACAAACGTGCCGACAGCACCTTTTGGTTGCCATTCAGGATCGTCTCGCCGTGGTCGGCGGTTTCGGTGTTGGCGACGGTGATGAAGCCTTCGATGCGGCCCGTTTTGGAATTTTTCACCGAGAAGAACTTCTGGTGTTCGCGCATGCTGGTCTGCAAAACCTCGGGCGGCAGAGCAAGGAAGGTCTCGGCAATCCGCCCCATCAGCGGCACGGGCCATTCGACAAGGCCCGCGACTTCGGCCAGAAGGCCTTTGTCTTCAACCACTTCCATGCCAGCAGCAAAAGCAAGGTTCTGCGCGCCTTGCCAGATCGCGGCTTCGCGCTCGGCGGAATCCAGCACGACATGGGCGCGTTTCAACTTCACCGCGTAGTCGTCAAAGCTGGTGACGGGGAAGCGGGCGGGGGACAGAAAGCGGTGGCCTGCGGTGGTGTTGGCGGATTGGATTCCGTCGATGTTCAAGGCGACAACTTCGGCCCCGCCTTCGTCGGACAGCAAGCAGAGGATGGAGTGCAATGGGCGGACCCAACGCAGATTGCCTGACCCCCAGCGCATGGATTTCGGCCATGGGAAGCTGCGGATGGTGGATTCCAGCACTTCGGCGATGATCGCCGCTGCCGCGCGTCCGGGCTTTTTGACCACGGCCATTAGGACACGCTTGCCCTTGATTTCCGTAGTCCGAACCAACAAGTCGCCACTTTCAAAAACACCCCCGCTGCGAAGATGTTCTAGGCGTTCTTTGTACCAATCCTTAGGTGCATCAATGGCTAGTCCACGCATGAACCCAAAAAACGCCTCATCTGGTCCATCAAGACTGGGGCCTTTGCGTTCTTGAACAGTATTTGGACTTTCCGCCGACAGGCCTTCGATAGACAGCACCAGACGGCGGGGGGTGGAGAAGGCTCCGGCTGAGGCATAGGTCAGGCCAGCATCCACCAAGCCATTGGTGATCAAGGATTTCAGGTCGTCACGGGCGCGGGCTTGCATCCGGGCAGGGATTTCTTCCGAGAACAGTTCGATCAGCAGGTCAGACATTTATTGCTCCGCTTCAGCAGAAAGCTGGTGCCACGCATAAGCGCGGCCATCGGGGAAAACCGCGACAACGCGGTCAATTTCGGGGGCGATATTGGCTTGGGAGAGGAAGGCAATGGCCTCGCCTTTCTCTAGCGCTTCGCCGATTTTGGTGGCGTCAAAGCAGCCGAACCATGTGGGGGCGATCAGCGGGATGGGCTTTTCGTAGAGTTTGTAGGTTTCGGTCAGCATGGCTTGGGACAGCGGGGTGTGGAAGCAAGCGCGGAAGCGCAGGGGGGAGCTGTCTGCGGTAATGCCTTCGATGCCGTCGACCAAGATCGGTTCGGGCTGGCCGGATTCGATCAGCGTCAGTTCAATTTCCGCACCCTTTTGGAAGGTCGCCGGGGTGTAATAGGCGTATTCTTGCAGCCAATACATCGCCACGCCTGCGATGGCGGCGACGATCACGATGAAACCTGCGATGTATTTGCCATTCACTGTGCAACCTCTGCATCTTGGCCTGCGGGGGTGAGGCGAAACGCATCGGCGCATTTCTTTGCCAGCGCGCGGACGCGGCCAATGTAGGCTTGGCGTTCGGTGACAGAAATCACGCCGCGCGCATCGAGCAGGTTGAACAGGTGGCTGGCCTTGATGGTCTGGTCATAGGCCGGGTGGGCCATGATGATGGTTTTGCCGTTCTTTGGATCAATCGGCGGGAAATCCAGCAAGCGCTGACATTCGGCCTCGGCATCCTCAAAATGGCGCAGCAGTTGCGCGGTATCGGCGCCGTCGAAGTTGTGGCGCGAATATTCTTCCTCGGTCTGGCGGAAGATATCGCCGTAGGTTAGCGGGATTTTCGCGTCAGGATCGTTGAACGGCATATCCATGACATGATCGACGCCCAAGACATACATCGCCAGACGTTCAAGGCCATAGGTCAACTCACCAGAAACCGGGCGGCAATCATGACCGCCGACTTGCTGGAAATAGGTGAACTGCGACACTTCCATGCCGTCGCACCAAATCTCCCATCCCAGACCCCATGCGCCGAGGGTTGGGGATTCCCAATCATCCTCGACGAAGCGGATGTCGTGCAAAGACGCATCAATGCCGATGGCTTTCAGGCTGCCAAGGTAGAGGTCTTGCAGATCGGGCGGCGAGGGTTTGATGATCACCTGATATTGATAATAGTGCTGCAGGCGGTTCGGGTTTTCGCCGTAGCGGCCATCGGTGGGGCGGCGCGAGGGCTGCACATAGGCGGCAGCCCAAGGCTTTGAGCCCAAGGAACGCAGGGTGGTCGCGGGGTGGAAGGTGCCTGCACCGACCTCCATGTCGTAAGGCTGCAATATGGCGCAGCCTTGGGCTGCCCAGTAATTCTGCAAGCGCAGGATGATTTCCTGAAAGCTGCGGGGGGCTTTGGGGGCATCAGCCATGACGGACCTCTTGAAATGTTGCCACTCCATAGGCAAGAGGCAGGCAAGGGTCAATGCGGCGCTTATGTTTGGGGCGGAAAGCGCGTGCATCTGCGGGGTGCTCTGCTAGGTTCACCGAAATGCGCGTTGAGAAATAAGATTGGACGGTTCTATGAGACTTCGGATGGTTTTGCTGGCCTTGCTGGCGGTGCTTGGGTTTAGCCCGATGCTGATGGCGCAGGATGCTTGGGTTCAGGTTGAAGCGCAGCCGAGTTTGGCCGAGGCAGAGGGCCGCGCCCGCGGCTATGCCACCGCGTTTCCGAATGTCGCCGGGTATCAGCTTTCCTCGGGCTGGTATGCGATCGTGCTGGGGCCCTACGCGCCAGAAGCCGCCGCTGGGGCGCTTGCCGATTTGCGCAGCGACGGTGCTATCCCGCGTGACAGCTTTGTGACCGATGGCGGCGCGCATCGCCAGCAGTTCTGGCCGGTGGGGGCGATTGCTGGCCAAGCGCAGGTTGATCCGGTGGTGGAACCGGCGGCTCCGGTGATCGAAGTGATCGCAGCCGAGGAAACCGTGCGCGAGGCGAAGGCTTCGGAGGCGGCGTTGGATGCGGAGGACCGCAAGGCGCTGCAAACGGCGATGGCATGGTATGGCTTTTACGACGGCGGCATTGACGGCGCGTTTGGCCCCGGCACCCGCAACTCGATGGCGGCGTGGCAAGAGGCGAATGGGTTTGAAGCGACGGGGGTTTTGACGACCAAGCAACGCACGGCATTGGTGGCGAATTATCAGGCGGATCAGGCGGAGTTTGGCTTTGCTTTGGTGTCGGAACCCGAAGCCGGGATCGAGATCACGCTTCCGATGGCTTTGGTGCAGTTCGATCACTACGAGCCGCCCTTCGTGCACTACACCGAAAAGAACGGCTCGGGGTTGAAGGTGATCCTGATTTCCGAACCGGGCAATCAGGACAGCCTGTCGGGGCTGTATGATGTTCTGCAAACCTTGGAAGTGGTGCCTGCCGAGGGCGAGCGTAGCAAGTCTGAGAAGAATTTCACCATCAACGCAACGTCGAACACCGTGCAAAGCTATGCCTATGCTGAGTTAAAAGATGGCATGGTGAAGGGCTATCTGGTGGTGTGGAACCCGGCAGATGCCGAACGGATGAGCCGGATCCTGCCCGCGCTGAAAGCCAGCTTCCGGGCCGTGGGCGAAAAGGCCTTGGATCCCGGCTTGGTGCCGATGGATGCCGCGACTAGGTCGGGTCTGCTGGCGGGGATGGAAGTGAAATTGCCGAAGCTGTCGCGCTCGGGGTTCTTTGTTGATGCGGCGGGGACGGTGGTGACGACGGTTGAGGCTGTGGCGCAATGTGGCCGGGTGACTGTTGATCATGCAACCGAGGCGCGGGTGGTGGCGCAGAATCAGGCGACGGGGGTGGCAATACTGCAGCCGATAACGCCGCTGGCCCCGCAGGCTTTCGCGCGGTTTTCCAGCGGCGCGGTGCGGTTGGGGTCGGAGATCGCGGTGGCGGGGTATTCTTACGAGGATAAGCTGCCCGCCCCGGTGCTGACTTTCGGCACGCTGGAGGAGGAAAAGGGGCTGAACGGCGAGGCGGGCTTGTCGCGGTTGGCGGCCCCGGTGCTGCCGGGCGATGCGGGTGGGCCGGTTCTGGACGGCACCGGGG
Organism: Cypionkella sp. TWP1-2-1b2; assembly: GCF_049896245.1. Lineage (NCBI taxonomy): Bacteria > Pseudomonadati > Pseudomonadota > Alphaproteobacteria > Rhodobacterales > Paracoccaceae > Cypionkella > Cypionkella sp. TWP1-2-1b2. Next base: position 12,662 of record NZ_JAFCTX010000041.1, read on the forward strand.
CGGTGCTGGGGATGCTGCTGCCGCCTGCGGTGAAGGGGGCGAAACTGCTGCCCGATGGGGTGGCATTTGCGGCGCAAGCCGGGATGATCGGGCAGGCTTTGACGACGGCGGGGGTGGTTGTAAGCTTGGCAACTTCGACGGTGTTGGCCACACCGGACGCTTTGAATGCGGCGGGGCTAGGGATGACGGTTCTGGTGTCTTGCTGGGAATGATCCAAGGTGCGTTCACGCGCGGACGGAGGGTGCGCGCGTGAAATCTCAATGGGTTACGGGGTGGGTGTTAACGCAAATTTGGTACTTTGACCTTGGCGCGGGTGGACAGGTTGATGCCTCGGGCGAGGATATTTGAGCAGAGAGGATGACCAAAAGCGACGGTTCATGATTTGCTCTTTCGAAAATACTCATCCTTGAAAACACCAATGCCGCAAACCGGGGGTTCCAGTTTGCGGCATTGGTGTTTTAGTTGGGCAGGGCGCGTGCTATCCCACGTGATAGAGGCTTGCGAACAGCTTCGGGTCCAGACTGTCGGCCGCAAAGGTCACTCCCTCGGTCAGCACGGACACTGCGTCGTGGCTGTGCAGGCTTTCCTGATGGCTTGCCACAATGCGGAAATCGCCGATGCGGTTATCTTCCTGCAACGCTTGGCAGAAGCTGCGCGCTGCGTCCTCGACGAAGATCGGGTTGGCGGCGTTCAGCTCGGCAAAGGCCTGCTCGTCTTCGCGCTTCACCATCACTTGCGTCTCGGTCGGCACTGCGGCGCGGGCGAGGTCGATCAGGTCCTCAAACCACAGGCATTTGTCGCCGGTCAGTTCCACCGAGATGCGCGCGACAGAGCGTTGTGAGTGCGGTGTCGCCATCTGCCCACGGGTTTGGCGGGCGTGTTCGGACAGCTCCAAACTGCAAGGGCAGGTGCTGGAATACACGAAATCGAGATGCATCAGGCGTTTGCGTACCCCGGCCTTATCGACCAGTTCCAGCGCGATGTCATAATACTGCCAGCCAGACAGGCCGGAGCGCAGGCTTTCCACCTTCACAGGGAAGGAAAACCGCATCTGGATGCGGGCGTCAAAGCTGCCCAGATCTTTCAGGTAATCTTCCAGCGCGTGTTCGATCACCTGATAAGAAAAATCACGTTCAGAATGGCCATAAAACGAGCGCATGATGCGGCTCATGTTGATGCCTTTTTTCTCGGCCTCCAGCGACACAGTGCCTGTCACCGAAGTTTCCAGCGTCAGCGGGCCGTTGTCGCGGGTGCGGTAGCGGATCGGCAGGCGGAAATTGGAAATCCCGACATGCTGGATCACCTGTTTCGCGCCAACGATCAGGCTGGCCGGGCCATTTTGCAGATCAGGCATCGAGTCTTTATAGGCATCCGTCACCACGAAATCTGTGGGATATTCGCGCGACAGCACTGGATAAGTTTCGCCAACCAGCGCGCCTGCACCGGGTGCTAGGGCTGCAATTTCAGCCTCGGTCGCGCGCTGCGCCCATGCGCGCAGGGTCGCCAAAGCGGCTTCGGCCTCGGCGCGGCCCGGTTTGAGATCAAGGCCCGATTTTTCCTCAAGGCCGATCATGTGAATGTTCATAGCAGCGCTCCCCTCGTTGGTCGCAGGATTTATCATATAGAGGGGTTGCCCTATTATCCAACCCTGACCGAAGAAATACGCGTGAAAGGCGACATTGGATTGACAAACGGCAGATTTTTAGGGGCTTGGGGGGATCGGGGGGCACCGCTGTGCCCCCCGCCTTCGGTCAGATCGCGCTCAGCGCGGCTTGCAGATCGCTGATCAGATCATCGACATCCTCAAGCCCGACCGACAGCCGGATCAGCCCTGGTGTGATGCCCAATGCGTCTTTTTGCGGCTGTGGCAGGCGCTGGTGGGTGGTGGTGGCGGGATGGGTGGCGATGGATTTGGCATCGCCCAAGTTGTTGGAAATCTTGATGATTTCTAAAGCATTACAGAATTTGAACGCGGCGTCTTTGCCACCTTTGATATCAAAGGTCACCAAAGTGCCGCCAGAGCCCATCTGCGCCATCGCAAGCTGATGTTGCGGGTGCGAGCCGAGGGCCGGGAAGATCACTTTCGAGATGCGGTCATCGGTGGAAAGCACTTCGGCGATTTTCAGCGCAGAGTCGGCCATTGCACGGCAGCGCAGATCCAAGGTGGCCATACCATTCAGCATGATCCAGGAGGTGAAGGGACTCATCGCCGCACCCGTGTGTTTCAGGTAAGGCTCGGCCACTTTGCGGATGAAGTCTTTGGTGCCGCAGATCACGCCGCCCAAAGCCCGGCCTTGGCCGTCGATGTGTTTGGTTGTGGAATAGACCACCACATCAGCACCTTGCTCGACGGCCCGCGAGAAGACGGGCGTGGCGAAGACGTTGTCGACGATCACCAAGGCCCCAATGGCATGGGCGATTTTGGAAACCTCGGTGATATCGACGAGTTCAAGCGTAGGGTTGGACATCGACTCGAAAAACACCGCTTTGGTGGCGGGGGTGCAGGCCGCACGCCATTGGTCCAGATCGCTGCCATCGACGAAAGTGACGTTGACGCCGTAACGAGTGAGAACTTCTTCTAGGATGTAGAGGCAGGAGCCGAACAGGGCGCGCGACGACACCACATGATCGCCAGCCCGCAGCATCGACACCAATGCGCCATTGACGGCGGCCATGCCGCTTGCGGTGGCGAAGGCGTCTTCGGTGCCTTCCAACGCCGCGATGCGTTCTTCGAACATCCTTGTGGTCGGGTTGCCATAGCGGGCGTAGATGAATTCGTCGCTCCCCGCTTTGATGAAGCGCTCTTCGGCGGATTCGGCGGTGGGGTAGACGAAGCCTTGGGTGAGGTAGATCGCCTCGGCCATCTCGCCATATTGGCTGCGGCGCGATCCCTCATGCACCAGTTTGGTGCGCGTTTTCCAGTCTTTGGTCATGGCGAAGACCCTCCGGTCCAAAGAAAAACCCCGAAACCAAAGGGCTTCGGGGCTGATGACCCGGACCCTCTTTAGCGGATTGTTTAACGTGGCCCGCAATTCGGAATAAAGCACCACGAGGGCGGAATAGCGCGGTGGCGCGCTGAGGTCAACGGTGGGCGGCAGAATTTGCGCGCATTGCGGTAAAAAGGGCGTAGGCTGACCAGATTATCGCATATTTTTCCACGAGGTGATTCCGATGTCTGGATATGGCTATCAGCCAAAACCGCTGAATTTAATGACGGGCAAGCTGACGCTGTCGCCCGAAACCCAAGCGATGATCGCCGAGATCGAGGCGAAGATGGCGGCGCGGGCCTGGATGGAGGCGATGCTGGCGCCGAAATGGGCCGATCTTATTCCCACGCTTCAACTTACGACGCTGCGCCCGGTGGTGGTTGGCCCGGTGGCGGGTGCGCCTGCGGCTTGGTTGGTGCCATTGCCTGCTGGGGCAGGACCAACTGCGCCCAATCCGGGGCCTGCTACCCCGCATGCGGGCGAGGCCAAGGACGTGCTGGACGCGGTGTACAAGCTGGAGATCGTGCAAAAGCAGGTCGGCATCGTGCAGGACGAGGCCAAGCGGCAATGGGGGATTTTCAAGGGCGAGTGGAAGGCGGCTCCGACCGGAGAGAAAGCGCTGATCGTTACCAGCTCGGTCATCGTGGCAGGGTCATTCATTGCGCCGATTTTGGCGGTGCGCGACACGCGGTTGTTTGCGTTCGGGCTGATCAAGGACAAATGGCTGCCGGTGCCGGGGTTGGATGGCTACAAGATCAAGCTCTTGGACGAAGGCGCGGGGGTGACGGTGCCATTGCCGGTGCCGGGGCTGACCTTTGAGGCGGAGTCGCAGTTTTTGCAAAGCGGCACCAAGCCGACCACGATCATGTTCCAGTTTGATCTGATGGAGTTCTGGAAGAAAAAGTGACCGTTACGCTGCTGTAACCCCGCGTTCATCGCTTTGTTGCAGCCTTGTGGCAGCTTTTAAGCGTCACAAGGGGGCTATGCCATGCCGGATCAGGCGGTGTTCCGAGTTGATGTGGGCAGCAACGGGCTGCGGGTGGATGCTGTCGCTTTGGCGGCTGCGCTGGCGGCTTTGCCAAAGGGTGCGCCCGTCGTGGTGATGATCCATGGCTATCGCTTTGCGCCCGGCGCGCGGGGCGGGAATTGTCCGCATACGCATATCTTCTCGATGCAACCGCCAGTGCAGGACTGGACGGCGATTTCTTGGCCGCGGCATTTGGGATTAAGCGGCGGGCGGGCTTTGGCGATTGGCTTTGGCTGGCCTGCGCGGGGGCGATTTCGCGGCGCTTGTGTGCGGGCACGCGTTGCGGGGCGAGCTTTGGCGGAATTGGCGGCTTTGGTGCAGATGCTTGATCCGGGGCGGGCGTTTGATGTGGTGGGGCATAGTTTGGGGGCAAGAGTGGCGCTGACCGCCCTGCCCTATGCCGTACCGGGTGATCTGCGGCGGTTGATTTTGCTGGCAGCGGCAGAGACGCGGCGTCCGGCGATGCGGGCGATGGGGTCGGCTGCGGGGCGCTGCGTGCAGGTGGTCAATGTCACCACGCGCGAGAATGATCTGTTCGATTTCCTGTTTGAGTGGCTGGGCGGTGCCGGGTTGGATACCGCGATTGGGCAGGGCTTGCGGGAAACTCCGGCGAATTGGCTGGATGTGCAGTTGGATCAGCCCGCGAGTTTGGCGGCATTGGCGCGGTTGGGCCATGCTTTGCCCGAGGCTCCGGCGCGGATCAGCCATTGGTCGCCTTACCTGCGACCGGGGGCTTTGGGGCTGTATCGGGCGATTTTGGACGGCTCATTGCCGCTTGGGGTGTTGCGTTCGGCATTGCCCGAGCGGCGCGATCCGCGCTGGTCAAGGTTGCTGACGGGATGGCGATGGCCGTTACTTGGCCGGATGCAGCGGGCCTAGGCCGAGGCATAGCCTTCCTGCACCGTGCGCACCAAGGCGGTGCGGATCAGGTTGGATACCAAGGGCAACAGGCCGAAGTACAACAGCCAAGTGGTTTGCGAGGCGTGGTGGATCAGCGTCTCATTCGCCAAGACCATGGCGAGGTTATAGATTACCATCACCCGGGTCAGCACGGCATCGGTGCCACGCATTTCCGGCTGCGGCCAGCGGAAGCGGTTGATCGCATAAGAGCCGTCCACCACGTCGATGATGTAAAGTGCGGCGGCAAAGACGAAATACAGGCTGAGGAAGCGTTGGCAGAGCAGGGGTTCCGCGCTCCAGATCAGCAAAGCAAGCGCGCCGGGGCCTGCCAGCAGGATCAATGCGAACGTGACAGGGGCGGAGACATGCGCGCGGGTGCGGGTGATCATCAACTGGGATTTCATCGCCAGACGCAGGCCCATGCCGAGGACGAAGGCGACCATGAAGGTGGTGCTGGCGTCGTCCAGCCAGATCCGCAACAGCGGCCATGCAAACAGGATCAACAGACCGGGCAGCAGGATTTCAACCGGAAACGGTGTGATACGGCGAAAGCTGCGGAAAACTGCGCGACGTTGTCCAGTGTTGCTTCAAACATTGCGCATCCCCCGGTTGACTGCATTCTTTCTCAAGCCACAATCGGGCCGGGGTTGGGCTGGATTGTGGTGAGTTTACGGCAGCTAACCACGTGGCGCAGGTTGACGGTGGGCTATTCGTTATCCGGTGTGGCGTCAGGTTCCACCGCATAGCGGCTAAGCACACCGCTTTGGCTGATAAAGAACAGGAATAAGGCTGCCGTTAGGCCGAAGGTTTTGAAATTGACCCAAGCGTCGGTCGAGAGGGTGCGCCAGACCACTTCATTGGCGATGGCGAGGCCGAAGAAGAAGGCGGTCAGGCGGCGGGTCAGGATCATCCAGCCCTCGGGGTGCAGCGGCAGGGCTTCCTCCATCACCAGTTTCAGATAGGATTGGCCGCGCAATAAGCCGATGCCGAGGGTGATGCCGAAGGCGAGATACAGCAGGGTTGGCTTCATTTTGATGAAGCGTTCATCCTTCAGCCAGACCGACAATCCGCCCATCACGATCACCAAAATCAGCGTCATCAACTGCATTTTCGACAGCGTGCCGGTCAGTTTCCACAGGATCGCGGTGGTGGCGATGATCAATAGGACAAACACGGCGGTCATCAGGATGAAGCCGGAATAATCGGTGCCGAGGATGTGGTAGGTTTTGTCTTTGACAAAGCGGAAGCCCGCGAAAAACAAGACGATAGGGCCAAGCTCTAGTCCCAGCTTGACCATGGGATTTAGTTTCGCCGGTTTTGTTGTCGTCGTGGCCATTGGTTTACCCCGCCCATTCCATCACGACTGCTCCTAACGCAATCAGCGCCATCAGGCCAGTGCGGACAAGCCCAACCTTCTCGCCCAGCACAAGCCAGCCGATCAATGCGGCGAACACGGTGGAGGTCTCGCGCAGCACAGCGGCTTCGCCAACGCGGTCCAGCCTTGTGGCGATCATGATCGAGCCAAAAGAGAAATAGGCCACAAAGGCTCCGATCAGGCCGCGTTTGAACAGGGGGATGGCTTGAGTTTTGGTCAGGCTTGCGATGCGGCGCGCCATCAGGGCGGGGATGAAAATGCCGTCGAGCATGAAGAACCACGCGAGGAAGGTGAAAGGGTCGGCGGTGGCGCGGATGCCCCAGGCGTCATAGGTGGTGTAGATGGCGACGAACGCGCCGGTGGCTGCGGCGAAGGTCAGGGCTGCGACAAGGGTATCGCGCTCGGCGGTCAGGTGGCGCAGGTTGTAGACGGCAAGGCCGAGGATGCCCGCGACCAGCAGGCAGACGCCGAACCATTGCAGCGGGTGATAGTGTTCGCCGAAGACCAGCCCCGCGCCGATCACGGTGAAAAGTGGGCCAGTGCCTCGGACCACAGGGTAGACCACGGTGTAAGCGCCACGGTCGTAGGTCATCGCTTGCAGCAGTTTGTAGACCGCGTGGATCACGAACGCGCCCGCGAAGATCGGCCACATATGGGATTCGGGCCATGGCACTATAAGCAGCGCGAAGGGGGCGGCGATCACGCCGTAGGTCAGGTCAATGACGGCGCGCGAGAGCCATGGGTCGTGCTTGCCCTTTTGCAGCGCACCGAAAATGGCGTGCAAGACGGCGGCCAAGAGCGCGAGGGCCAAGGCGAGATGCTGGCCGGTGGTTGTGCCTGCGATGGAGACGAGCCAGTTTGACATTATTTACTTACGCTGCGCGTGGGGCCAAGCGCCGGGGGCTGTCTGCCCCCGGACCCCCGAGGATATTTGAGCAGAGAGGATGACCTAGTCGCGTTGGCCCCTAATCTGATCGGCCGACGAGGGCGCGGGCGAAATCGTCGGGGTCGAATGGGGCGAGGTCGTCGATTTGCTCGCCAATGCCGATGGCGTGGATCGGCAGCCCGAATTTGTCGGCCAATGCGACGAGGACGCCACCTTTGGCGGTGCCATCGAGTTTGGTCATCACAAGACCCGTCACATCGGCGATCTTGCGGAAGATTTCAACCTGATTGATGGCATTTTGTCCGGTGGTGGCATCCAGCACGAGGAGGGTGTTGTGCGGCGCGGTGGGGTCTTTCTTGCGGATGACGCGGACGATTTTCGACAGCTCCTCCATCAGATCCTGCCGGTTTTGCAAGCGGCCAGCAGTGTCGATCAGCAGAAGGTCAGCGCCATCGGCTTGGGCTTTGGTCAGCGCGTCGAAGGCGAGGCTGGCGGGATCGGAGCCTTCGGGCGCGGTCAGCACGGGCACGCCCGCGCGGGTGCCCCAGACTTGCAACTGTTCGACAGCTGCGGCGCGGAAGGTGTCGCCTGCGGCGATCACCACGGATTTGCCGGCGGCTTTGAACTGCGCGGCGAGTTTGCCGATGGTGGTGGTTTTGCCCGAGCCGTTGACGCCGACCACCAGCACGACCTGCGGCTTTTGTGGGTAGAGCGGCAGCGGGCGGGCGACCGGGGCCATGATGCGGGCGATCTCGGTGGCCAGCGCGTCGCGGAGTTCCGAGGTGGAGATGCGTTTGCCATAGCGGCCTTCGGCGATGTTGGCGGTGACGCGGGTGGCGGTATCGACGCCCATATCGGCAGTGATGAGGAGTTCCTCAAGGCTTTCGAGCATGGCATCGTCAAGCAGGCGGCGGGGCTCGGTAGACTGGCCGATCAGGCGCGAGATCAAGCCGGGTTTGGCCTCGGACTTGGGTTCGGCTTTCGTCTGCGCAACAGGGTCAAGTGAGGCAGCCGCTGTTGCTTCGGGTTCGGCCACCAAAGCCTCCAGCCCCTCACCGATCTTGTCGGAGGAGCGGAACATCCGGTCTTTCAGCTTTTTGAAGAAGGACATGGGTTTGGGCCTTTGGCTTAGGTTTCCTTCACCTAAGGGATTTATCGGGTCGGGAAAAGGGCGGGCGGGGGATTTGTCCTCAAATGCTCACCAAGTGGTGGCAAACGGCAGCCAGTACAGGGCAGCGCCAAAGAAGATCAATGTTTGGCCAAGCCAAAAGGCGGGCCAGAGCGCAATCGACAGCTTGTGCGCGGTCATTCCGGTAGGGAACACGAACAACCGCAGCGCCAGCAGCAGGTCGGACAGGATGAACAGAGCGGCCCCAATTTGCAGATATGTCGCTCCAAGTGTCACGGGATGCGGCACCAGTAGCAATGCTGCCATGCCCATCAGACCGATTACCACGACATAGCCGCGCACCGGCCAGCGCAACGCGCCGGTGCGCGGAGCGAGCCAGACCTCTGTGGACAGCAGCAGCATGGCAAGCGCGATCAGGGCGGCCAGAGTTGAGGTTGAAGGCATGGCGGTGGCGGGCATAGCGGTGGGGGGCATAGCGTCGGCAATGGTTTGCGCCCGCAGCCAGAACGCGGCGATATAGGCGAGATGGCCTGCGACGAAGGCGGCCATGCCGAGCAGAAACGCGGTCTGGCTGCGCCGGGTCAGGGCGAAATCGCCCAGCGCGCCGAAAGCGAGGCCGAGCGTGATCAACTGGAAGGAACGGGCCGGATCGGTGAAGGCGACGACGGCGAGCAAACCAGTCGATGCGGTTTTGACCTGTGGGCCGGGGCCGCCGATGCCATCGCGGCCCGCCCAGGTGACCCAATAGGTCAGGAAACAGACAAAGGCCAAGAGGATGAGCAACAGGCGCGGGTCGACTTGCATCTGCGGCTCCTTGGCTCTGGCCCTTGTGATTTCTCCTGTTAGATTGCGGGCTATGCAAGCTGTAACCTCACGTTCCCTGCCAATGGCGCTGTTTGCGCTGGCCTCGTTGCTGCCTTTGGCGCTGTTGGGCGCGGGCGTGTTTTGGGGGACTTGGTGGGGTGTGGCGGGGCTGGTCTATATGACCGGGTTTGCTGCGTGTCTGGACCAGATCAGCGGCTGGTTTCTGGGCGATGCGCCGGAGGGGACGGAGTTTCCGGCGGCGGATGCGTTGCTGGTGATTTTAGGCGTGGGGGCACTGGGGCTGATGCCTGCCGCCGTCTGGGCGGTGGCGGGGGGGAGCGGGCTTTCGGCTGGCGCGCGGGTGGCGGTGTTTGTCGGCGCGGGGCTGTGGCTGGGCCAAGTGGCAAACCCGGCGGCGCATGAGTTGATCCATCGGCCGGGACGCGGGCTGTTTCGGCTGGGCGCGCTGGTGTATTGCTGGCTGCTGTTTGGCCACCACACCTCGGCGCACCGTCTGGTGCATCATCGCCATGCGGCGTCACTGCAGGACCCGAATACCGCGCGTGCGGGTGAGGGCTATTATGCGTTTCTGCTGCGGGCGTGGAGGGGCAGTTTTAGCCGGGGTTGGGCGGCAGAGGATGCCCTGCGCCAGCGCGGCAAGGCCAGTCTGCGAACCAATGGGGTACATCCCTATGCGGTTTATATTGGAGTGGCGGGGCTCTGTCTGGCCTTGGGTTTCGCGATTGCTGGGGTTTGGGGGGCTCTGGCTTGGGCCGCACTGGCGGGTCATGCGCAAAGCCAGTTGATGCTGTCGGATTACGTGCAGCATTATGGGCTGACGAGGGCGGTGAAGGCGGATGGGCGGCTGGAGCTGGTCTCGGCCCGGCACAGTTGGAACGCGCCGCATTGGTTCTCGGCGGCGTTCATGCTGAACGCGCCCCGCCATTCTGATCACCATGCGCATCCCGCCCGCCCCTACCCTGCTTTACGCTTGCCGGATGGCGAAGCTGCGCCGCGCCTGCCTTGGCCGCTGCCGCTGGCCTGTATGATCGCGCTCTGCCCGCCGCTCTGGAAGCGCGCAATCCGCCCGCATCTGAAACGCTGGCAGTAGCGGACACGAAGCTGTCACTGGATTTCTCGGCAAGCTGCGGGCAGGATCACTGCAACGGAGATTGTCATGCGTCCTTGCCTCGCCCTCGCCTTCCTTGCGTTTGCCGCCCCGGTCTTGGCCGAAACGCCGCCGCCGCCCAGCGTTGTGCCGCCCAACCCTCCGATGACCGCAGCGGCGTTTGAGGCCTATGTGACGGGCAAGACCTTGACTTACGCACTGGACGGCACGGTGTACGGCACCGAGCAGTATAAACCGGGTCGCAAGGTGGTCTGGGCCTTCACCGAGGATGAGTGCCGCGAAGGCTATTGGTACGAGAAGGGCCCGCAGATTTGCTTTGTCTATGAAGACCCCAATGATCCGCAATGCTGGATGTTCTTCATGGGCAGCGCCGGGATGAAGGCCGAATTCATCGGCGATGGCGTGGGGTCTGATCTGTCCGAGGTGGCACAAAGTGCCGGGCCGATGGGCTGTATGGGGCCGCAGGTCGGCGTTTGACCTTGTAACCGGGGCCGCCTCGGGGGCCATCGAGGCCCCGCTCGGCGGCGCTACCGGGGATAGATTCTACCCGGCTCAGCTTATTGCAGCGTTGGAGCCTGCGGCGCGAGTATTTCAAAAAGAGCAAGCCTGAAGCCCTTGCTCTTTTTGAAATACTCCTCCCGGAGGTCCAGCGTCGCAGCCAAAACCCTGGTTCGAAAATAGGCGCGAACGATTCCGCATCCCGAATTTCGCGCTTGAAATTCGGCGGGTGGGCGGGTGCTTAAAACAGGCTGCCTTGCTCTGGGCCACCGGGCTTGGTCTTTTTGGCAGGACGCGGGCCGAGGTTCAGGCGGGCGTCGGCGAATTCGATCTCCAGGATTTGCGCCTTTTCAGCGGCGGCTTTGCTGGTGACCACTTGGCCGTCGCCGCGCACCACGGCGTAGCCGCGTTTCAGGGTTTCGCGGTAGCCCAGCGTGGTGCGGGTGCGGTCCAGCGCGTCGAGGCGTTGGCTGAGGCTGGCGAGGCGTCGGGTTGGGGCGGTTTGCAGGCGGGTGTCGAGTTGATCCAGCTTGATACGGCCTTCGGCGGTTTTGCGGGTGGCGTCGCTGATCAGGCGGGTGAGCGCTGGGGCGAGGCGCGAGGCCCATTTGTCGAAGCCTGCGTGTTTGCGCTCGGCCACGCGCAGGGTGCGGTCGTTCAGGCGCAGGTCGGCGGTGTTCAGCGCCTCGCGGCGGCGGGCAATGAGCCTTAGCAGGGCCTCGGGGCGCAGGCGCGAGGCAATGGTGGCGTAGGTGCCGCGTTTCTTGGCGGCGGCGATGCCCAGCGCGCCGCCGAGGCGTTGTGTTGCCGCATCAAGGCGTTGGCGGGGGGTGGCGAGCAAGGTCTCCAAGCGGGGCAGCGCACGGGTCAGATCGCGCAGGCGTTGGTCGCGGCGTTGCAGGGTCTGGGCGATGCCGCGCGACTTTCGGGCGGTCAGGTCAGCCAGCGTGGCGATCAGGTCGAGGCGCACCGGGACGGCGAGTTCGGCGGCGGCGGTGGGGGTGGGCGCGCGAAGGTCTGCGGCGTAGTCGATCAGGGTGGCGTCGGTTTCATGGCCGACTGCCGATATCAGCGGGATTTCTGACGCTGCGGCGGCGCGGACCACGATTTCTTCGTTAAAACCCCAGAGGTCTTCCAGGCTGCCGCCGCCCCTTGCGACGATGATCAGATCGGGGCGCGGGATCGGGCCTCCGGGGATGATTGCGTTGAAGCCTTTGATGGCGGCGGCGACTTCGGTGGCGCAGTTCTGCCCCTGTACGGCGACGGGCCAGATCAGCACATGGCGGGGGAAACGGTCACGCAGGCGGTGCAGGATGTCGCGGATCACGGCCCCAGAGGGCGAGGTGACGACGCCGATCACTTGCGGCAGATAGGGGATCGGCTTTTTGCGGGCGGGGTCGAACAGGCCCTCGGCACTAAGGGCGGCTTTGCGTTTCTCCAGCATCGCCATCAAAGCGCCCGCGCCTGCGGGGGCGACATCATCGACGATCAGTTGGTATTTCGACTGACCGGGGAAGGTGGTCATCCGCCCGGTGGCGATCACCTCCATACCTTCCTCGGGGCGGACCTGCATCTTGGCAACTTGGCCCTTCCACGACACGGCGTCGAGGGAGGCGCGGTCGTCTTTCAGCGCGAAATAGAGATGGCCCGAGGCGGGGCGACTGACGCGACCGACCTCGCCTCGCACCCGGACAAGGCCGAATTCGCCCTCAATGACCTTTTTCACCGCGCCGGAGAGTTCCGAGACGGTGAATTCGGGGGAATTGGACGGTGCGGGGGTGTCTTCGAATAGGTCGGTCATCGGGGAAGATTGGCATGAAACCCGATCAGAGAAAAGCGGTCGCAGATATTCCTTCAGGCATCACCGGGCGGCTCGGCCCAATGGCGGCCAAGAAAAACAAGGTAGCCAAACGCAAGAAAACACAAAACAAAGCCCAATGCAGATGTGATGTCAGATTTCACCCAATCACCCACGATGACTGCCGCGAGCCCAAGACCGAACGCGACAGAGGCTTGGTTTTTGCGATGAGCCTGCAAACGTGTTGGCCAAATTTTGCATGGCGGTGTCGCGGCGAACTCTTGTTGATACAGATCAACGGCGCGCTTATAGGCAGGTTCGTGGACAAAAGACAATGAAGCTGAAGTAAGTGATCTTCCTGCGCCACCCCACCAGTGCTTGATCTCAGCGAAAGCGCTTGAGTTGGGCATGTCGCGCGATTGTACGAACGCCATGAGCGGAGAGGGCGATATCTGACCTTCGGCAACATCGCGCATATATCGAAACTTACGGTATTCAAGCATCACGATGGCGCAATCGTCTTTGCTAAGCCCGAATGTTTTGCGAAGGCTCTCGGTTATTGCCCACTCAAGGGTTAGGTCAGCGGTGGCAAGGGCGCTTGGGGCCGCCTTGGTCTCGTACCACAGTTTATCGTCCTGCATTGTCCCCTCGCACATGGCCGCCCTTGTTCAACCCCAAGCACCATCCTATGAAGCCTGCATCCACAAGCCAAGCGGGGGCGCGCATGAACATCCTTATTCTCGGCTCGGGCGGGCGCGAACATGCTTTGGCTTGGGCGGTGAAGCAGAACCCGAAGACCGATCGGTTGATTGTGGCTCCGGGGAACGCGGGCATCGCGATGCTGGCGGAATGTGCGGATTTTGACATTCTCGATGGGGCAGAAGTGGTGGCATTCTGCGCCGAAAATGCCATTGATTTCGTGATTGTCGGGCCGGAAGCCCCTCTAGCGGCGGGGGTTGCGGATGCGACGCGGGCGGCGGGGTTTTTGACCTTTGGACCGAGTGCCGAGGCGGCGAAGCTGGAGGCTTCGAAGGGGTTTACCAAGGAAATTTGCGATGCTTGTGGTGCGCCGACGGCGACTTATGCTCGGTTTACCGAAGCGGGTCCGGCGAAGGAGTATATCCGGGCGCAGGGGGCTCCGATTGTGGTTAAGGCCGACGGGCTGGCTGCAGGCAAGGGCGTGATTGTGGCGATGACGGTCGATGAGGCGTTGGCTGCCATCGACGACATGTTCGGCGGCGAGTTCGGGGCTGCGGGCGCGGAAGTGGTGATAGAGGAATTCATGACCGGCGAGGAGGCCAGCTTCTTTGTGCTGACCGATGGCGTCCATGCTTTGCCGATTGGCACGGCGCAGGATCACAAGCGGGTGGGCGATGGTGATACCGGGCCGAACACCGGCGGGATGGGGGCGTATTCGCCTGCGCCGGTGTTGACCGATGCGATTGCGAACCGCGCGATGAATGAGATCGTTTTGCCGACGATTGCCGAGATGGCGCGGCGTGGCACGCCCTATCAGGGGGTGCTTTATGCGGGCCTGATGATCAAGGATGGTCAGGGGCGGCTGGTGGAGTATAACGCGCGGTTCGGCGACCCGGAAACGCAGGTGTTGATGATGCGTCTGGGCGCGCAGGCGCTGGATTTGTTGCTGGCTTGTGCCGAGGGGCGGCTGGATAAAGCGCAGGTGAATTGGGCGGATGATCATGCCATTACCGTGGTGATGGCGGCAAAGGGCTATCCGGGGGCGTATCAGAAGGGCTCGGTGATCGAAGGGCTGGAGCGGATGCCCGAAGACAGCCGTCACATGGCTTTCCATGCCGGGACGGCGATGAAGGACGGTCAGGTCACAGCCAATGGTGGCCGGGTGCTGAACATCACGGCGCGCGGCGATAGTTTGGCCGATGCGCGCAACCGGGCCTATGCGATGATTGATCTGCTGCACTGGCCGGACGGGTTTTGCCGCTCTGACATCGGCTGGCGGGCGCTGTAGGCGAATTCCGTAGCGGAATTCGTGCCCGGAATTCGCGCGAATTCCGGCTTGGGGCAGGCGATACGCGCAATTCAAGCTAAATTGCACCGACACGCAATTTCTGCCATAATGGATCTGTTCAACTATAGAACACATCCCTGCGTGTCGCTGACATTGTTGCCCATATGAGTTGAAATTAACCAAAGGTGGCTGACTTGGCCGAACCCAGCCTTACCCGCATTGCGACCGGAACCATTGGCAATGATGTCATGACGGTACAGCAGGTGTTCACGGCGGGTGAGTTGATCGCCTCGGGGGCGGTGCGCAGTTACGTCACGACGCTGACGGGTTATTCTGGAAATGATACGCTGACGGGCTGGCAAGGCCCGGCGAATTGGCAATCGTTTTTCAGCACTGCCCTTCCCGGCGAGACCTTGACGATGCGCACAATGCTGTCGGGTGGCGATGGTCAGGATCTGTTGATCTCGGCCAAACGGTTTTCGGGGCTGACGGCGGCGCAGGAGACCGCCTACAGCCTTGCCGAAACCCTGTCGGGTGGTCTTGGAAATGACAGCTATCAGTTGAACCACACCGATATCAGGGTGATTGACGTGGCGAATGGCGGCACCGATCAAGTGTTTGTCACACCGACCTATTTGCTGCGCGCCGTGGCTTTGGGGCGCAGCAGCATCAGTATGGTCCCGATGCTGAATGTCGAGAATCTGACTTTGCAGGGGACAAGCAATTTCAATGTGACCGGGTCCAACTTGGCCAACACGATCACGGGCAATTCGGGAGCCAATCGCGTGCTCGGCGGTTTGGGCAAGGATTCGCTCTATGGTGGCGGCGGCGCGGATCAGCTGTGGGGCGACAGCGCGGTGCTGGCTGGACCCGGTGGCGATGATCGGCTGTTCGGCGGCACCGGCGCGGATAGATTGTGGGGCGAGGCGGGGAACGACTATCTCGATTCCGGCTATGATGCGGATTGTCTCTATGGCGGCGACGGTGCCGATACCCAAAACGGCAATTTCGGCGATGACAGCCTGTTTGGTGGTGGTAGTCATAATTCTCTGATTGGCCTGAATGGCTTGGATACGCTGAGCGGCGATGCTGGCAATGACCGACTGTTTGGCGGTCGCGATGGCGATATGCTGTCGGGTGGGGAAGGTGATGATGCGCTTTATGGTGGGACCGAAGATGATACGTTAGACGGCGGCAGCGGCAACGATCTGCTGATCGGCGATGGCGGAAATGACCACCTTCGGGGTGGGATGGGCGATGACATTTACCAATTAGACAGTGCGGCGGATCAGGTGGTTGAGCTTGGAGGGGAAGGCTACGACATCGTGCGCTCGTCGGTGATCGCGTTGAGTGGTGGCAACTTTGAGCAGGTTGAGGTTTTGCAGTTGCAGGGGGCGCAGGACCTTGATCTGTCGGGCGGTGGTCAGGTGCTGATGATGATCGGCAATGCGGGCCGCAACACGCTGACCTCGGGTGGGATGGATGGCGAAAGCCTGTATGGCGGGGCGGGCAATGACGTGCTGCTGGCGCTGACCGCGTTCAATCGGGTGGAGTTGTACGGCGGCGCCGGCGATGATCGCTACTTCCTCTATGACCCGGTGCTGGATCATCTGCATGAGGCGGCAGATCAGGGCTTTGATGTGGTGGAGACTGACAGCGCGTCGCTGGATGCCCGTTCGGGCGTGGGGTATAGTCAGAACATCGAGGTGCTGCGACTGCTTGGCGCTGCGCAGTTGGATCTTACGGGCGGCGGCTCGGTACAAAGATTGGAGGGCAACGCGGGGGCGAACCATCTGACCGGGGTGGGCAGTGCCGAGCAACTGATCGGGGGGGCAGGCAATGATACGCTGGACGGCGGGGCGGGCAATGACACGCTGACGGGCGGCGCGGACACGGACGAGTTGCATGGTGGTGCCGGCAGTGACCGCTTTGTGTTCGATCTGGTCGGCAGTGGGGGTGTCGATTATCTTGATGATTTCGAGGTGGGGGATGTGTTGGATCTGCATGATGCGGCAGCCAGGGTTGGCACCGGCCTGCCGCTGATCGGCGCGGGCGTTGGTGTTTACAATGGGATGGCGGTGTTGCTGTATGAATTCGATTTTAACGGCGATGCCTCGGTCGATCTGGCTTTCTATTCCCGCAACGTGATTGGGCTGACCGATTTGCTGGCCGGGTTTGGCTGAGGCCGCCTGATCGGTGGCCTTGCCCTCGCGGGTGCTTCTGATATGAAGCCCGCGATTTGAATGGCAGGAAAAGGCGCACCATGCCGCTTCTGGTGATGAAATTTGGCGGCACTTCGGTGGCCGACTTGGCGCGTATCGAAAATGCCGCGAAAAAAGTGCAGGCCGAGGTCGCGCGCGGCTATGACGTGATTGTCATTGTCTCGGCGATGTCGGGCGAGACCAACAAGATGGTTGGTTTTGTCGAAGGCACCTCGAAGCTGTATGACGCCCGCGAATATGACGCCGTGGTGTCGAGCGGTGAGAATGTCACCGCCGGGCTTCTGGCGTTGCGGTTGCAGGAAATGGATATCGCGGCGCGGTCGTGGCAGGGTTGGCAGGTGCCGATCAACACGACCTCGGCGCATGCCAACGCCCGGTTTGTGTCGATCCCGCGTGAGCATATTGACGCGAAATTTGCTGAAGGCTTCAAGGTTGCGGTTGTGGCGGGCTTTCAGGGCGTGTCGGCGGAGGGTCGGGTGACGACTTTGGGCCGCGGTGGATCGGACACCACCGCCGTGGCGTTTGCGGCGGCGTTCGGGGCGGAGCGGTGTGATATCTATACGGATGTCGATGGGGTCTATACCACCGACCCCCGCATAACCAATAAAGCCCGCAAGCTGGACAAGATCGCGTTTGAGGAGATGCTGGAACTGGCATCCTTGGGCGCGAAGGTGCTGCAAACCCGCTCGGTTGAACTGGCGATGCGCTATAAGGTGCGGCTGCGGGTGTTGTCCTCGTTTGAGGATACCGATGAGAACTCTGGAACGCTGGTCTGCGACGAGGATGAGATTATGGAATCGAAAGTTGTATCGGGCGTGGCCTATTCGCGCGATGAAGCCAAGGTGACGCTGGTGCGGGTTGAGGATCGGCCCGGTATAGCCGCGGCGATCTTTGGGCCGCTGGCCGAGGCAGGCGTAAACGTTGATATGATCGTGCAGAACATCTCGGAAGTTGAAGTTGGCAGCGTCAAGGGGGCGACCACCGATATGACGTTCTCCTGCCCGACCAATCAGGTGGCACGCGCGCAGAAAGCGATGGAAGACGCGGTGGCTGCCGGGATGATCACCTATGATGGCATCGTGGTGGACAGCGATGTTGCCAAGATTTCCGTGGTGGGGATCGGGATGCGCAGCCATGCCGGAGTGGCGGCGACGATGTTCAAGGCGCTGTCGAAAGAGAACGTCAATATCAAGGTGATCGCGACATCCGAGATTAAGATCTCAGTCCTGATCGACCGGAAATATATGGAACTGGCGGTGCAGGCCTTGCACGACGCTTTTGAGCTTGAGAAGGCCTGAGCGGGTCATTTCGGATTGTGAAATTGACGCCGGGTGGCTTGGCTGCCCGGCGTTTTTCTATGTGGTCCCGAGTTGGGACCAGATGGGAAGTTGCTTATTATCAGGGAGTTGGGTTTTTTGGTTAAGGGTTTGGTAACGACTTGCGGCAAAGCCTGAGCGGCAAAACCTGTCACTTGCTATGCCTGCCGCCATGCCTTGCGATCCCCCGCCGCCCCGGCCCCTGCGCCGCCAAGATCAACAACCCGCCCGCGATCGACCAGTTTTTCACCATGATCGTCACCTGCCATGGGTCGGCGCGGAGTTGGTAGTGGAAGTAGCTGGTGAAGATGCAATAGGCAGCGAGGATCAAGGCCCACCTGCGCACGCCGGGCCCGAAGATCAGGCCGATGGCCGCGATCAGGTTGAAGGCGGCGGTGGGCCAGACCAGCCATGTCGGCAGACCGATGGAGGCGATCATTTGGCTGACTTGGGTGGGGTCGCCGAATTTCTGCGCCGCTCCGCCAAGGAACAGCAGCGCGATCAGGATGCGGCCAGTGAGGTTGAGGGCATCGTTCATTTGGGCAGGATTGCAGGTTGTGGGGGTTCGGGCAAGCTGGCCCGCATGGCGCGGACAGCACGCTTGCGTGTGGCTTGGCCGCTTTCGCTGCGCTGTCGGAGACAGCGGTTCAGCTTTACGGCGGCAAATTGAGGGGGGCGGAAATCGCGGTCTCGCCTGTGACGCCACCGCGTTTTCCGATATGTGTTTCCGCGAAACTCTGAGCCGCGTTAATACGGCACCTCAAATTGCGATTGGCCGAGCGAGGCCAGTACCACGACTTTGCAGCCGTCTTGCACGCGGTCATGCAGGTCGATCACGTCTTGATCAAGCATACGGATGCAGCCCGAGGATACCGATTTGCCAAGGTATTTCGGCTCGCAAGCACCGTGGATGCGGTAGAGCGTGTCTTCGCCGTTCTGGAACAGATAAAGCGCGCGGGCCCCCAAGGGGTTGCCGGGACCGCCGGGCATGCCACCATTGGCGACGGAATAGGGCGCAAGATCGGGGCGGCGTTCGATCATTGAATCCGGGGCCTTCCAGACTGGCCATGTGCGGCGGAACTGCATGCGCGCTGTGCCATTCCAGCCGTAACCTGCCGCGCCCACGCTGACGCCGTAGCGCAACGCACGCCCCGGTTCAGTGACAAGATGCAGGTAGGCGGCATCGGGATCGACGATGATGGTGCCGGGGGGCTCGGCGGGGAACGGGTTGTCAACCTCTTGCCGCCAGAGTTTTTCATCGACCACGCCATCGGGTACGGCGGGGACCGGATGCGGCTCGGTATAGATCGCGCCATAGCGGGCGGGCATCGGGGGGGGCGGCGGTGGCGGGATTACTTCGGGGGGTTTGGGGGCACAGGCGGAAAGCGATGCGGCAGAGGCCGCAGCCATGAAGGCGCGTCGGGTAAGCATGGGGGTATCCTTATCGGCTGGAATGTAAGCAGAACGGGGCCGCGATCGGGCGCGGCGGTGGCGTTCAGACCAGCCTTGGCGGGCCGAGGGGCAGAGCGGGTTTGTGACCGATCATTGGCAGCCAAGCAGACGGGTGAACCGTGGTTGCCGGGGCGTTGAAGGCGAGTGTCAGCTCGGTTGGCCAGACCGCCAGCGCCTGGTTACAGGGCGAGCCGGGCAAGGCCGGACTTTTGCAACGACTTTGCGCCGAGGCGAAGGTTTTTTCGGCAGGCGTGGCTGCAACGGCTGCGTCATCAAGCTGGGCAGAGATCACCGCGACAGTGCGAGGGCCAGTGTTGAACGCGCCTGTGCCGAATTTGACGGAAAAACTGCCGAAAGGCAGCAGTGCCAACACGGTCAGCAAAAGAAAAAGGCGGGTCAGCAGTGACATGGAGTTTACCTGCCATGACAGGGCTGGGGTGTCGAGAGGCCGGGGCGGCGATCTTACGCCGAGCACGATCACCTGTTGTCACATGGCCGTGAGACCGACACGCTTGCGCGCAATTCTGCCGCGATTGCTGCGGCATCGGGCGGTTTTTACGCAAGGATTGATAAACTCGGGGCAGACAACGGTTTGCCCACTGACTTTTGTCACACAACTCGCCTATAGAGAGCAGATTGGATTTGATCGGATTAAGACGATGCCCACAGAGCGCAGTGACAGTGACAGTCGTAAACTTCTCCGCCGCCTGCGCGATGTGCTGGGCACCAAGGCGAAGGGGCAAGAGCGGCTTGACCAGATCACCCATCTGATCGCGGATTCGATTGGCACCGAAGTGTGCTCGATCTATCTGTTCCGCGACCCCGAAACGCTGGAGCTTTGTGCGACGGAAGGCCTGAAGAAAGCCGCTGTGCATAAGACCCGGATGAAGCTGGGTGAGGGTTTGGTCGGCCGGGTGGCGCGGATTGGTCTGCCGGTGAATACGGCTGATGCGCCGTCTGAAAAAGGCTTTCGGTTTATGCCGGAAACCGGGGAGGAGCTGTATTCGGCCTTCCTCGGCGTGCCAATTCAGCGGGTGGGCGAGAAACTGGGCGTGCTGGTGGTGCAGTCGAAACAGGCGCGGGCCTATTCGGAAGACGAGATCTACGCGCTGGAAGTGGTGGCGATGGTGCTGGCCGAGATGACCGAGCTTGGCGCGTTCGCAGGCGAGGGTGGCGGCGGCATGGGGCGGCTTCACAAGCAGCCTGTGCTGTTTCGGGGGGCAACCGGGCAAGAGGGTGCCTCGGAAGGTCGGGTCTGGCTGCACGAGCCGCGCGTTGTGGTAACCAACCCGGTCGCCGACGATCCGTTGACCGAAATTGACCGCATCCGCGAGGCGGTTGGGGTGTTGCGGGTGTCGGTGGATGATCTGCTGTCAGCAGAAAGTCTGGACAAGGACCAAAAGGCGGTGCTGGAAGCCTACCGGATGTTCGCCCATTCGCGCGGTTGGTTGCGCCGGATGGAGGAGGATATTTCCTCGGGCCTGTCTGCCGAAGCGGCGGTGGAAAAAGAGCAATCGGCGACGCGGGCGCGGCTAAGTCAGGTGCCGGATGCCTATCTGCGCGAGCGGCTGCACGATCTGGATGACCTGTCGAACCGATTGCTGCGGATTTTGACCGGGCAAGGCAAGGATACCGGGGCCGAGATGCCGGACAATCCGGTGCTGGTGGCGCGCAATATCGGGCCAGCGGAACTGCTGGAATATGGCCGCAAGTTGAAGGGTTTGGTGCTGGAGGAAGGCTCGGTTGGCAGCCATGCCGCGATTGTGGCGCGGGCTTTGGCGATCCCGATGGTCATTCATGCCGAGCGCATCACCAATGAGGCGCTGAACGGCGATCCGATTCTGGTCGATGGCGATCAGGGCATCGTGCATCTGCGGCCCGAAGAAACCGTGGCGCGGTCGTTCCGGGGCACGATGGCGATGCAGGCCAAGGCGCAGGAACGCTATGCCAGTCTGCGCGATCTGCCGGCAACAACTTGCGACGGGGTGACGATTGCCTTGCATATGAACGCCGGGCTAATGGCGGATTTGCCGTCTCTGGTGGGCTCGGGTGCCGAAGGGGTCGGGCTGTTCCGCACCGAATTGCAGTTTCTGGTGCGCAATTACATGCCGCGCCGCGATGAATTGGCGGCGCTGTATTCTCGGGTGATTGAGGCCGCCAAGGGCCTGCCAGTGGCGTTTCGCACGCTGGACATCGGCTCGGACAAGGTGCTGCCCTATATGAAACCGCAGGATGAACCCAATCCCGCGATGGGCTGGCGGGCGATCCGGGTCGGGTTGGATAAGCCGGGCGTGCTGCGGATGCAGTTGCAGGCGCTGATCCGGGCTGCGGCGGGGCGGCCTTTGGCGATCATGTTCCCGTTTGTGTCCGAGCATGGCGAATTTGTTGAGGCCCGCGCGCATGTGCTGCGCGAGATTTACCGCGAGAAATCTCTGGGTCATGCGGTGCCTTCCGCGCTGGAAGTGGGCGCGATGCTGGAGACGCCGAGTCTGGCCTATGCGCCGGATGCGTTCTTTGAGATGGCGGATTTCATCTCGATCGGCGGCAATGATCTGAAACAGTTTTTCTTCGCGGCGGATCGGGAAAATGAACGGGTGCGCAAGCGCTACGACTCGCTGAACGCCTCGTTCCTGACGTTTTTGGAGGTGGTGATCGCGCGCTGTGCCAAGGCCGGCACCAAGCTGTCGTTCTGCGGCGAGGATGCCGGCCGTCCGGTGGAGGCGGTGGCGTTCGCGGCGATTGGGCTGCGGAACCTGTCGATGCGTCCGGCGTCCATCGGCCCGGTGAAGGCTCTGCTGCGGCGGGTGGATTTGGCGGAAGCGCGGGCGGTGATTGATCGCGCGCGGAGGGAGGGGGCGGAGACTGTGCGGCCCGCGTTGATGGAATATTTGGCGTCAGTGGGGGAGTGAGGGGGGGGCTACACCGCCTTTAGTTGTTTTTGTCCGACCTGAAGCCTGAACATCTCACTAACTCGCGCTGGCCCATGTTGTTGCGAAAGTTTAGAGCAAGTCACCTTCAATCGGGACCATATCCTGCGGCTTTGAAGTAGTTTCTGCATTCCTGGCTATGGAATAGATCGCAGACTGCACCGACGGCGGTCCAGAGGGCTTGGTACGT
>NZ_JAFCTX010000042.1:0-34758 GCF_049896245.1 Cypionkella sp. TWP1-2-1b2
CAACACCCGGGCGACCCGGCGAAACAATCGCCGCCCGGCCAGATCGATCGGACCCTCGCTGTCGTTTTGTCATCACAACCTCCATTCACTGGCTGTTGCGACGACCGGTTGAGACTGCCCTGCGATCCACGGTCCGAATGATGCACCAGCCCCATGGCCTTGACCGGGCGGCGTTCGTGGACGGCCTGTTCGATGGCATCCAGACCGAACCCGGCATGAGGAGTGGTGCTGACGCGCCATGCTGTTACCCGGAAGGGATTTGCGTCCAAATCACGCAGGGCGACGATGCGCCGGACATACGCGTCGATGACGAAAGCGACAGAGATCGAGCCACGGGAACGCCACTGGTCCGAGTGACCATGGCGAGGGCCTTTCCAAGTGGCGACGGAGGTGAAGTCTGAAACCCAGAGCATGTTCGGCGCAAGCACGCGAAACTGCCGGTTCACGCGGTCCAAGGGGCACGGCAGCTTCTTGTCAGGGATCGTTGTTTTGTGCGGCTTGCCCCGGATAACCCGTTGAATACCCATAGCCTTCATCAACCTCGCCACCGTGCAGCGGGCGACATCCAAGCCCTCCCGCGAGCCCATGCCGCCAGACCTTGCGCACGCCGTAGACCTTCCAGTTGGCGTCGAAAACGCGCTGGATGTGCGGCCGAAGCTCCGCATCCCGCTTCGCACGCTCTGACAGCCGCGCCGGATCGGCAAGCTTCGCCAGATGATCGTAGTAGGTGACAGGGGCGATCGGCAGAACCTCGCAGATCGGCCTTCGCCATTGGGCTCGAACCAATGGCACCTTAAACGGCTTAGCACATGTTTGTCCCGGGGATCGTCCCCTCTCGCGCATGTAAACATGCGCTGCCGGGCAGCGGATGAAGGCGATCATGTCCTGTGTCGGCGGCCGAGCTCCCGCTGCCCGGCAGGCGAATGCATGCATGCGCCGAGAGGGGCCATCGCAAAATAGGCGTTCGCCAGTGGGCTCGAACCGGTAGCGCCTTCACTGGCTCACCCTTGCGCAGGATCTCGTTCGCCCGGCGCAGCTCGCAGTTCTCGCGTTCCAGCGCCTTGATCTTCTCAGCCATCTCGCTGAAGACACCGGCCCGCTTGCCGCTGTTCACCTCGGCCTTGTTGACCCAGTCGTTCAGGGACTGCGGCGCGCAGCCGATCTTCGCCGAAATCGACAAGACCGCCTGCCGGCGCGATCCATCCTGGCCTTGGTTGTCCAAAACCAATCGCACGGCGCGTTCGCGCACTTCGGGGGAAAACGTGTTCGTTGTCTTGCTCATGATGCTCCATCCTACTCAGAAGTTGGAGCCTCCGGCAAACCAGGCGCGGTACAGGAGTGCCGTTTACCATCGAAATGCTGATGACCATCGCCGCGACCGGGGCCATGCTGATCGGTGCCCCCGAGGAAGCCGCTTTGATGGTGTTCCTGTTCACGGTGGGCGAATTGCTGGAGGGTGTCGCCACCAACACGACCCGCGACGGCATCCGCGCTTTGGCCAAGCTGGTGCCCGCCACAGCCCTGCTTGATCATGACGGCCACAGCCACGAAGTCGCCGCCGAAACCCTGCGCCCCGGCCAGATCATCCAAGTGCGCCCCGGCGACCGGATGGCAGTGGATGGCGAAATCGTCTCGGGCACCTCGGGCACCGACGAAAGTGCGGTGGCAGGCGAAAGCATCCCGGTCACCAAAGCGCCGGGGGTCACCGTATTGGCGGGCACGATCAACACCGAAGCCGTCTTGCGCGTCCGTGTGGGGAAGGCCAGCGCCGACAGTACCCTCGCCCGCATCGCCCAGATGGTCGCCGATGCCGAAGCCGCCCGCGCCCCGACCGAGCGCTTCATCGACCGTTTCAGCCGCTGGTACATGCCCGTCATCGTCGGCGTGGCGCTGCTGGTCGCCTTGCTACCGCCCCTGGCGATGGGCGCGGATTGGGGCACCTGGACCTATCGCGCGCTGGCGCTTTTGCTGATCGGCTGCCCCTGCGCACTGGTGATCTCGGTGCCCGCCGCCGTCGCCGCCGCCCTGTCCACCGGGGCGCGGCATGGCCTGCTGATCAGGGGTGGCGCGATGATCAAAGCGATGGCAAACCTGCACACCATCGCTTTGGATAAAACTGGCACCCTGACCGAAGGCCGCCCGGTGCTGACAGACATGCTGCCCACCTAGGGCACCGCTGCCGCCCCGCTGCTGCAACTGGCGGCAACCGTGGAGGCTGGCTCCACCCATCCGCTCGCCAAAGCAATCCGCGCGCAAGCCAAGGCGGGCGGCCTGACCCTGCTCGCCAGCCAAGATGCCCGCGCTTTTCTCGGCAAGGGCGTCGAAGCCATGATCGCGGGCGCGCTGGTGCATGTTGGCGTGGCAGATGCCGCTGACCCGGCGGTCGCCCGGCTTCAGACGGAAGGCAAGACGGTGGTGGAAGTCACCCGCGACCGCATCCGACTTGGACTGCTGGCCCTGTGGGACGAGCCGCGCGCTGAGGCTTCCGAGGCTTTGCAGCAGTTGAAGGCGCTGGGGTTGCAGGCGGTGATGCTGACCGGGGATAATCTCGGCTCCGCCACGGCGGTCGCGACCCGGCTTGGGATACAGGCGCAGGCGGGTTTGCTGCCTGAGGGCAAGACCGCCGCCATTCAAAAGCTGGCGGCACAGGGCGGGGTGATGATGGTCGGCGACGGCATCAACGACGCCCCGGCTTTGCGGCAAGCCAGCGTTGGGGTGGCGATGGGGGCGGGCACCGATGTGGCGCTGGAGACCGCCGATGCCGCGATCCTGCGCAACAAACTGACTGATTTGCCCGCGATGATCCGCCTCTGCTGCGCCGTGATGGCGAATATCCGGCAGAACGTCGCGGTGGCTTTGGGGTTGAAAGCGGTGTTTCTGGTGACCTCGGTGCTGGGCCTGACCGGCCTCTGGATCACCGTGCTGGCCGATACGGGGGCGACCGTGCTGGTCACCCTGAACGCGATGCGGCTTCTGGCGCGGGATCCCCGGAAGGACGGGTGAGCGTCCACGCGTGGACAGAGGGGGGATAGATGCGATTTCAACGGGTTAGGGTATGGGTGTTAGGGAGTTGTTAAGGTTTTGGATGGATGGCCGCAAGGCATCAGCCCAACTGACGAGTGGCTTTCAGATCGGTCAAAGCGGGCGCTACAATAGCGCTTGAGTCAAGTTTTAAGCTTGTCCCGGGTTGTTTCGGGCCTACTCCAATGGAGGCATTTCTATGCAAGATTTTTTCTCTACCGACGCTGGGCAGCGCGCAAGTATGGCCAAACAATACTTAGAAGGCGCGCTGACTCTGGATGCGGCGCAACGTGTGAAAGGTCAGATTCTGTTTCTGCCGACTTTGGCGCTTGCTGGGCATGGATTAGAGTTGATGCTCAAGGCATGTCTCTTTCTGAACGGGAAATCGCCAGCCGAAGTAAAGAAATATGGACACATTATAGCAAAGATGTGTGCACTCGATATTTGTGAACCCATACGAGGTCATGTGTTTGCAAACGCCAGCTGGGTTGCAGCAGAGGAATGCGCGAACGGGGCTTATCCTGATAGTATCAAGGAAGCTGAAGTTTTGCCCTTAATTAAAGAATATGTAATCGCACTCGGAAAACTACACGGCGAGGGCGACTTCCCGCTCCGCTATCCAGTAGATCCAAACCTAGAAGCCCCACGAACACCTTTCTTGGTAAAGTCGCTCTGGGGCGCGGCTGACGATTTGGTAAAGCGTCCATCCGATTTTAGGTTGTCTAACTTTTTAGGAAAGGCATGACACGGGGAACCAACACAGGGCAGCGCCTGATCGCCGGGTGGGCGCTGCAACGCTTGTTCTAGGCGCTTTATGCCTCAACCAACTCCCCAGATGTTCGGCGCGGGAGGCTGCAATAGCGCCTGCCCGTGGGGGCGGTCAGGCGCTGCCCTGCGGCGCGTTCGCGCCTTGATTCCGGGCGGTGGATGGGTTGCTTGGCTGGCCAGTGTAACGGATGCGCCCAAGCAAAAACGCCTGCCCAAGCGAATGGACAGGCGCGCATCTTTGACCCAGCCTTAGAACGGCGAGTCGGGGAAGTAGTAGGCGCTCGCGTTGTCTTTGGTGATCAGCGTCGCATCCAAAGTGAAGGTGCCGCGCATCGGCACTTGGCCGTAGAGGTTGGCGACGGTCATCTCCAATGCGGTGCCCACCATGGCTGGCGGATAGAGCACGTCGACCGGGATCATCTTGTCGCCGTCCATGACCTTCTTGATCATGTCCTTAGAGCCAGCCCCTGCCACGACATATTGAATATCCGTGCGGCCAGATTGCTCAATCGCCTGCAACACGCCAACGGCCATGTCATCATCCTGGCACCAGACCACGTCGATTTTCGGGAATTTGGTCAGGTAATCCTGCATGACTTTGAACGCATCATCGCGGTTCCAGTTGCCGAACTGACGGTCCAGAACCTTGACGTTTGAACCTTCGATACCCTTGTCAAAGCCATCCTGACGGGTCTGGTCGATCGGAATAGGTAGGCCGCGGATCACCACAACTTCGGCGTCCGGGGTGGTGGCTTTGATGTAGTTGCCAGCGGTTTCGCCCAGCGAGAAGTTATTGCCGGCGATGTACAAATCCCGCACCGAGTCATCATTTACCGAAGGTGCGCGGTCGACGATTGTGACGAAGGTGCCTTTGGATTTGATCTCTTTGATCGAATTCACCAGCGGATCGGGATCGCTCGGCAGGATCACCAGCGCGTCAATGCCCTGCGTCTCCAGATCCTGCAAAGCGTTGGCCTGCGACGCCGGATCGGGCGAGGTCTTGACGATGATGTTCAGCCCCGGATGCTGCGCCATCAGCACTTCCGCCACGCGGTTGGCATGGAACACCACGCCAGAGGTCCAGCCATGATCGGCTGCGGGGATCGAGACGCCAATCGTATAGGCTTTGTCCTCGGCAAAGCCCGCCGTGCTGCCCATCGCCATCGCGGCAACGGTCACAAGGCTAAGTAGTCCTTTACGCATTTTATTCCTCCCTTTGGTTGGGTCTGGCAGTGAAGGGCCGGGCGACCCACGCCCCGGCCAGTTATCTCAGGATTTCCGCACCAACGACCGCTGCACCAGCATGGCGATGATGATGATCGCGCCTTGAATGGCGCCGATCAGGTATTCGGAAATGAAATTCGACAGCAGCATGATGTTGCCCACCAGCTCCAGAATGAACGCACCGCAAATGGTGCCCCAGACCCGGCTTGCGCCCCCCTTCAACGCGGTGCCGCCAATGACGACGGCGGTGATCGCTTGCAGCTCCCATAAAATCCCGGTGGTGGCCGAGGTTGACCCCAAGCGCGGCACATAAAGCATCACCGCGATGGCGACGCAAACGCCTTGGATCACGAAAGCCGTGGTGCGGACGCGGTCGACCTTGATGCCGGAATAGCGGGCAACATTGGGGTTCGACCCAACCGCCACCACATGACGGCCATAGCGCATTCGGTAGAGCACGAAGGCGGCGACAGAGGTGACGGCAAGGACAACGATGATCGGCACCGGGATGCCGAGCACCACGCCGAAATAGGCCGGGCGATACAGGTCTTGCTGCTCCGCCGATTGCAGGGTGATCGCGCCGCCTTGGCTCAGCCAAGTGGTCAGCCCGCGATATATCCCCATCGTGCCAAGCGTGGCGATGAAGGGTTCGATCTTACCAACAGTGGTGATCAACCCGTTCGCCAGTCCGCACAAAGCCCCCACCACCAGCGCCAGCAGCATCGCAGCGGCGATCATCATGCCGGGATCAGCGATTGCATTGGAGTTCATGAACAAGATGATCAGGCTGGCGACAAAGGCCACCATCGACCCCACCGACAAATCCAGATCGCCTGAGGAAATTACAAAGGTCGCGCCCACCGCGATCAGCGCGATAAAGGCGCTGCGGGTGGCGACATTGGCAAGATTGTTCAGGCTGATGAAGTTGGAATTCACCATCGCCCCCAGCAGCAGCAGCAGCGCCAGCGCCACAAACGGCGCCACCGCGCGCAAGTCCACATCCTGCCAGCGCCGCTTCGGTTCCACCTGATCTTCGGTTGTCACATTCGCCCCCAATTACGCGACCGCCTTCTGCTTCAAACCCGCCGAATAGCGCATGATTTCCTGCTCGTTGATCTCATCGCCTTCCAGCACGCCAACGATACGCCCCGCCCGCATCACGACGA
Source organism: Cypionkella sp. TWP1-2-1b2 (assembly GCF_049896245.1). Classification (NCBI taxonomy): domain Bacteria; kingdom Pseudomonadati; phylum Pseudomonadota; class Alphaproteobacteria; order Rhodobacterales; family Paracoccaceae; genus Cypionkella; species Cypionkella sp. TWP1-2-1b2. Next base: position 6,180 of record NZ_JAFCTX010000042.1, read on the forward strand.
TCCGGGTGCAAAGGCCGATGATCTCGGGCATCTCGGAAGACACCACGATCACCGAACAGCCATCCCGCGCCAATGCCGCGATGAAATGGTATATCTGCTGCTTGGTGCCGACATCGATGCCACGCGTCGGCTCGTCGATGATCAGGATTTTCGGGGTGATCTCCATCACCTTGGCCAGCAGCAGCTTTTGCTGATTGCCGCCCGACATCCGCCCCGCCACCACAGAGGCATCGCGCACCCGAATATCAAAACGCCGCCGAGCGCGGGCCAAAGCTGTGCGCTCACTTGCGGGGCTTAGGTAGCCAAAGCGGCCATGCTGATCGAGCGATTGCAGCGTCAGATTGCTGGTCATATCCGAGCCCAGCAGCAGGCCCTTGGATTTGCGGTCCTTGGTCATATAGGCCAGACCCGCCGCTGCGGTCGCCTGAATATCCCCGGCTGGCATCAAGGCGTCACCAATGCGCACCTCCCCCGAGACCCGCGGATAAAGCCCGGCAATCGCCTCCATCAACTCGGTCCGGCCCGAGCCGATCATGCCGGAAAACCCCAAAATCTCGCCCTTGCGCAGATCGAAATGCGCGTCACGCACATGGGCGGTGTTCAGCCCCACCACCGACAATACCCGCGCCTCATCGACGTTGGGTTCCGATTTCTGCGGATACAGGCTGGAAAGCTCACGCCCCACCATCAGTTGCGCAATCGACTCGCCGTCCAGCATCGCCGTGGGCGCGGTTTTCACCCATTGGCCATCGCGCAGCACCGTCACGCGGTCGGAAAGTTCCGTCACCTCATCCAGCTTATGCGACACGAACACAAAGCTGGTGCCCAGATCGCGCAGCTTGCGCACCTGTTTGAACAAAGCCTCGGTTTCGCCCCGCGACAGCACGGCGGTCGGCTCATCCATGAACACGATGCGCGCGTCGCGGCTGATCGCCTTGGCAATCTCAACCATCTGTTTATCGGCGACCGTCAGCGAGCCGATCACCGCATTTTCGCTGATATGCGAGCCGAGCATATCCAAAACGCGCCGGGTCTCGCGCCGCATATATTTGCGGTCCAGCAGGCCAAAATGCGCAACTTCGCGGCCCAGAAACAGGCTTTCAGTGACGGTCAAATGTTCGGCAAGGTTGAATTCCTGATGGATCACCACGATGCCAAGCGCCTCTGCCGCGCCATTCGGCGGCAATTTGACCGGCTTGCCATCCAGAAAAATCTCGCCCGAGGTCGGTTGTTCAAAGCCAGACAGCACCTTGACCAGCGTCGATTTGCCCGCGCCGTTCTCGCCCATCAGCGCGTGAATCTCGCCGCGCCGCAGGTCGAAATCAACGCTGAACAGCACCTGAACCCCGCTAAAGGATTTGCTGATCCGCTGGGCAGACAGCACGATATCGCCGCGCATCGCGGGCATGATTTGACTATCTTCGTGCGTCGCGGGCATGACATTATCGCGTGCAGCCAGCACAATGTCGCCACCGCCCATAGGCTCTGACTCCATAAATCCCCCCCCTCGCGGCTCCTCTCCGCCCCTTAGGTGTAGTGCTTTGCATTTTTTATGTAAAGGTTTACATTCGACCAATGCATCGTCCGCTTTGCACCTTGTGCCGCACCTCTATAGGCTCCGCTCAAGCAACCAAAGGCCCCGCCCCTTGTCGAATTCCCCCGCCACCATCGAAGATGTCGCGCGCATTGCCGAGGTCTCAATCGCCACGGTATCCCGCGCGATCCATCTGCCCGAGAAGGTCGCGGTCTCGACCCGATTGAAGGTTAACCAAGCGATTGCGCTCACCGGATACACCCCCAACGCGATGGCGCGCTCCTTACGTCTGGGCAAATCCAACATGATTCTGGTGGTCGCCCCCGACATAGGCGATCCGAACTTTTCCAGCATCCTCGTGGGGTTAGAGAATGAGGCCCGCGCACATGGTTACGGCGTGCTTATCGGCCATACCCAGAACGATGCGCAACGCGGCATGGAATATCTTAAATTCTTCAGCTCGAACCAAGCCGCCGGGATGATCCTGTTCACCGGTATCCTGCCCTTCGGCCACCAGTCGATGACCGCCCGCCTGCCGCCTACCGTCGGCGTCTTCGAGCCCGTGTTCAACGGCGGTATCCCCTATGTCGGCGTTGATGACCTTGAAGGCGCGCGCAAAGCGGTGGAGTTGCTGATCGCAGAAGGCCATCGCAAAATCGCCTTCATCGGTGAGAATCGCAGCCGCCTCGCGTACAGTCGCCGTCGCTTGGGGTGTGAGGTTGGCTTGGATGCCGCAGGCATCCCGACCGCCTCTCGCATGGTGATTGACGGCGACGGCACCATCGAAAGCGGGCGGCTGGCGGTCGATCAGTTGTTCCTGCGTGACACCCTGCCGACCGCCTTCATGTGTGTCAACGACCAGACTGCCATCGGGGTGATGCTGGGGCTAACCGCGCGCGGCTACAACGTGCCGCGCGATTTCTCGGTGACCGGGTTTGACGACGTACCGCAAGCCAGTTTCATCCAGCCAAGCCTGACCACCATCCGCCAACCGCGCGGCCTGATCGGCAAACACGCGATGACCCTGCTGTTGCAACTTTTGTCCGACACCCAACCTGAGGAGACCGAGATTCTGCTGCGCCCCGATCTGGTGGTGCGCAATTCGGTCGGCCCGCCGCCGCGCCGGTAGGCGCAAATCGTAAACCACGCCGTTAAGTCAGGCCAAGGCCTGCGGCATCGAACCCGGCTTCGGCAAAGATCGCCAGCAGGCGGGCATCAAAGCTGTCCGCCTGAATATCCAGACAATGCTGGCCGAAATACCAGTACAACGCGCGGGCATAATCCGGCGGATCGGCCAAAGCCCGCGCCAAAGCCGCGCTGAATTCCCCCGGCTGCCGCGCGGTTTCAACAAACGCATGGAAATCCGAGCGCCCGAACAGCACCGCAGGCTTGCCGTGCAGAAACCCCTCCATCGCCGTCGCCGAATTGACCGACGCCGTGGCACAGCAGACCGCCAGAATGTCATGCACATTCGCCCCGGTGGCGATCGGCGTATAGCCCTTCGCGCGCACCGCCGCGATGATCTCAGCGCCCAGTTCTGGCTTCAACGGATGCGGCTTGACCAGTACCGGACGGCCCCCAGCGCCCGCGCAAACCGCCTCAACCATCGCTGCAAAGCTGCAATAGGCCTGCCCATTGCGTTGCGGCGCGGGGCCTTGCAAGAACACCGCAATCGCGCCCTGCGGCAGATCGCTGACCGCACGCGCCTGTTTGTAGCGCGAGCGTCGCGGCACCGTGAAGCGCTGCTGCAACGCGGCCAGATAGGCCGCCGCCGCCGCCCCATCCACCGCCGCCGGATTATAGCGCAAGCCGCCAATCCGGCTCGCCGCTTGAATTCCCACCGGATCAACGTGGAAAAACCCCTCCAGATAGGCCGTCGCCGCGTTCAACACGCCAAGGCGCTGGCCGCTGCCGTTCTCGACGATATGCAGATTGCCATCGGGGCGATAGCGCTTGCCATCGAAGCCCTCAATCAGATCAACCGCCCCGCCCCGCGCCACAATGCAATCGCGAATCCGATTATAAAGCAGTGCGTTGCCTGCCTCTAGCCGCGCCAACATGTAGCCGGGCAGATGCAGCACAACGCGGGCCGTCACAGCCGCGCCTCGACCAGCGCCACCGCCGCCGCAATCGCAGCCGCAATCGGCAGTTCCGAAGTATCAATCATCACCGCATCCAGCGCTGGCTTCAACGGAGCCGCACTGCGCCCCATATCCCGCGCATCACGTTCCATCACTTCGGCCAGCACGCTGGCCACATCGCCGCCAACCTCCAGCCACCGCCGATGCGCCCGCACCTCTGCACTCGCTGTCACATACAGCTTCACCTCGGCCCGCGGGCAAATCACCGTGCCAATGTCGCGGCCATCCAGAACAGCGCCACCCTCCGCACGTGCAAATCGCCGCTGAAACTCCACCAAAGCCGCCCGCACTTCGGGGATCGCCGCGACCACACTCGCCGCCTGCCCTGCGGCCAATGTCCGCAAATCCCCACGTTCCAAATCCGCAGCGACGAGCCCAAGCGCCGCCGCCACCGGATCACCGCCTAACGCGCCCACGGCCCGATAGAGCAGCCCGGTATCCAGATGCGCAAAGCCAAACCGCGCCGCCAAAGCTCGCCCAATCGTGCCCTTGCCCGCCGCCGCAGGCCCATCAATGGCCACTGTAAACTGCATGGTCATCCTCTCTGCGCAAATATCCTGGGGGTTTGGGGGCTAGCCCCCAATTACACCCAGCTAGCCCCCTAACCTAGCTGTCCAACTTGCGCGGCGCTTCCGGCGGATAGGCGTAAGCGTTTGAGACGATCATGCCGCCCTGCTCTAGCACTTCCGACACCGCATCATCTTCCTCGAACTGGAACTCATAGGCGTCGAACGGAAACGCCTTGGCATCCACAAGACCCTCCAGCGAGATGATCACGATGCCCTCGGCCTCGAAATCTTCGACCAACTGCTGCAAAGCTTCGGCAGCGGTTTCGGCCTTGATGACCGCAAGCTGGTAATGCCCGCCATATTCGCCCTCATCCTCATCGGCCCATTCCATATCGAAGGCGTCGATGCAGACCGCATAACAGCCCGAGGCCACGCCATCAGACTCGTCAGGCTCGAACGGATGCGCTTCCGAGACACAAATCTCACCCGAGCCTTGGGCGGTTTCCGCCATGCCATCAATGTCGATTTCAAACGGCAGGATCTCATCTTCAAACGCCTCAACCGCGCCAGCGTGCAATACCCGGTCCAGCCGCAAGCCATTGACGGAAATTGAGTTTGCCAAGGTCGCCAAGGCTTCCGACAAATCCTCGGCGGTCAGCACGAAAAACCGCGCCTCGCCGCCATAATCGGCACCATCGGGCATATTGGCCGGGCCTTCGGGATCAAACACCTCGACCGCCGCATAAAAAGTCCCCATCTGATGCCCTTCCTTTGGCGTAAGAACTGGCCCGAACCCGGGCCTTTGCGCCTCTATACCCCGGCTATTTGCCAAGCGCCACCAACCGCCTCCTGCAGCGCTTGGCTTGTGTAGGGGGTAGGGCGGGGTTCACCCCGCCGCTGCCTTAACCGCGCATCCGTTGTTTTCGCCACAGACTCCACAGCGCCAAAGCCGCCGCGAGGCCAAGGGCTGCGAACTTCAACCCAGTCACCAGTGCCACATTTTCCACATCTGCGGGCAGGCAAAGCCCGCCGCGCAGCAATCCGGCAACTTTGCCATTCTCCACAAGATCCAGCCCAACATAAAGCATCGCCGGCAGAAACCATGGCCAATCCCACCGCCAAATCGGCAAGACCAGCGTGGCGGCAAGACAAAACATCAGCAGGCTATCGACAAGGTGCAGCGGCCCAAGATAGATCGCCTTGGCGGCAGGGGTCAGGCCCGCGAGATAAGTCTGGGCCTCTCGAAAACCGTAAAGATGCAGATCAAACGGCGGCAGATCACCGACATAAACCTGCGCCGCGTAGTGTCGCCAAACGCCATAGGCCAGTGCTGCGGCAATCGGCAAAGCCCAATACAGATATTTCATCCCGCCTCCCCGCCACTGTTGCGGCAAGGCGATCATGTCCTGCCGGTTCGGTCAAGCCAGCGATATCAAAAGTTGAGACCGCCTTAGATCGGGCCTACCCTAATCCTGCTGCCCGCCCTGCCGCAATGTAGCACCCAAGCCGGTCATCAAGCCCTCAAAAATCGGGAACGAGGTCACGATGGGTGAGGCATCATCGACCGAAACCGGGTTTTTCGCGGCCATCCCCAACACCAGAAACGACATCGCAATCCGGTGGTCAATGTGGGTGGCACAGGTCGCCCCACCGGGCACCCCGCCCGCGCCCATGCCGTGAACGATCAAGGTATCCTCGTCCTCCTCAATCGTCACCCCGCAAGCCTCAAGGCCCCGCGCCATCGCGTCGATGCGGTCGGATTCCTTGACCCGAAGTTCCTTCACGCCCCGCATGATCGTCTTGCCCGCAGAGCAAGCCGCCACCACCGACAAGATCGGATATTCATCAATCATCGACGGCGCGCGTTCTGGCGGCACCTCAATGCCCTTCATGTTGTCACTAAACCTCACCCGCAGGTCCGCCACCGGCTCGCCCCCCTCGGTGCGCGGGTTCTGAAACTCAATCTGTGCGCCCATCTCGACCAGCGTCAGATAGAGGCCATTGCGGGTCAGATTCTGGCTGACCCCGGGAACAAAGATATCAGACCCCTCCACGAGCAGCGCCGCGCAGACCGGAAACGCCGCCGAAGATGGATCGCGCGGCACCGCTACCGTCTGCGGTCGCAGTTCCGGCTGGCCGGTCAGGGTGATGACATTGCCCTCGTTGGTTTTTTCCACCGTCAACTGAGCGCCAAACCCCAGCAGCATCCGCTCGGAATGATCCCGCGTCGGTTCGCGTTCAATCACCACCGTCTGCCCCGGCGCGTTCAGACCCGCCAAGAGCACCGCCGATTTCACCTGTGCCGAAGCAACTGGCAAAGCATAGCGGACGGGAACCGGATGGGCCGCCCCCACCACCGTCATCGGCAAGCGCCCACCTTTGCGCCCGTAAGCCTGCGTGCCGAACAGGCTGAGCGGATCGGTCACCCGCCCCATCGGCCGTTTGCGCAAGGACGCATCCCCAGTGAAGGTCGCGGTCATCGGCGTTGTCGCCATCGTGCCCATGATCAAGCGCACCCCGGTGCCGGAATTACCGCAATCAATCACATCGCTGGGTTCCTGAAAGCCACCCACGCCGACACCATGCACCGACCAAGCCCCCGGCCCATGCTGCAAAACTGTCGCGCCAAACGCCCGCATCGCTTTCGCGGTATCCAGCACATCCTGACCTTCCAACAGCCCGGTGATCTTGGTCTCGCCCACCGCCATCGCGCCGAAAATCAGCGCACGGTGGCTGATCGACTTATCACCCGGCACCGAGGCGGTGCCTTTCAGCGGCCCGGATTTCGAGGCGGTCATCGGTTGGGCTACGGCATGGGCGGACATCGGCACTCTCCTGCGCGGAATTTGCAAGCCTGATAGCGCAAGCAAGGGCCGGGGTCCACGGTTGACCTGAAAAGGGCTGCGCACTTGGCCCCCATCGAGGGGGCCGCGCACGCTGCTGCCGCTGCACCGTTCGGCTGCCATTGCACCGTACGAAAGCGGCTTGTGCTTTAGGCTTTAGACATCTTCCCAGCGGGGAATGACTTGTGCTTCTGCGTCGATATAACGTCAAATTCCACAATATGTTGTGGTTTGAGTTGATATCAAAGATGTTCGAAGTTATTTTTCAACCAGAAATTGCGGCAATCATGGCTGCCCTAAACTGCCTTGTCTGTCAGATCATGACCCGCCAATTTCACCGCCAGCGCCTGTTGGCGATCTGTTGCCTCCGGCGGGAGTATTTCAGAAAGAGCAAATACGAAGCGCTTCTTGGATTTGCTCTTTCTGAAATACTCCCGCGCGGAGCGCATCCGACTGGTGTTTCAGGCGTTGCGCTGGAAAGTCAGGTAATGCGGCGGGCGGCCTTCGCGCAGGGCTTTTTGCTCGTAGCGGGTGGAAAGCCAATCTGTCCATGGTTGGTCGCCCTGTTCCAGCAGGGTGAAGCCCGCTTGCGGGACTTCTTCAAGGGTTTGGCGGACATAATCGGGGATGTCGGTTGCGACGCGGAATTCGGCACCGGGTTGCAGAGTACGAGCGAGGGCTGCGAGGTAGCCTTGCGTCACAAAACGGCGGCGGTGGTGGCGGGCTTTCGGCCAGGGGTCGGGGTAATTCAGGAAGGCTTTGGCGATCGAGGCCGGGGCCAGCACGTCGAACAGGTCGCGCACATCGCCGGGGTGGATGGCGAGATTGGTGACGTTTGCGGCGCGGATTTTGCCCAAAAGCATGGCGATGCCGTTGACGAAGGGCTCGCAGCCGATGATGCCGATCTCGGGGTAGGTGGCGGCAATGTGGACCAGATGCTCGCCGCCGCCGAAGCCGATTTCCAGCCAGAGGGGTTTGGCTGCAAAGCGGGAAAGATCAATCGGCGCGCGTTCGGGGTTATCCTCCCGCGTCACACCGGGCAGGCTGAGGCGGCTCAAGTCTTCCTCAAGATAAGTCTTCTGGCTGGCGCGCAGGGTTTTGCCATGCACGCGGCCGTAGAAATTGCGGCGTTCAACGGGATCATACATGGCTTTGGCCTCGTGGTTGGACTGCCGCCTCTAGCCTTGGTTTGGGGCTTACGTCAACCCCGGCCCCGGTAGGGGGCGACGCCTTGGTCGGGCAGCCAGACGCCCTCGGGCGGGGTTCCGGTCTGCCAGAACACATCAATCGGGATACCGCCGCGGGGGAACCAATAGGCCCCGATGCGCAGCCAGACCGGATCGAGCAAAGCGACCAGCTTCTTGCCGATGTCCAGGGTGCAATCTTCGTGGAATGCGCCGTGGTTGCGGAAACTGCCGAGGTAGAGTTTCAGCGATTTGCTCTCAACCAGCCAGTCGCGCGGCACATAGTCGATGACGATATGGGCGAAATCGGGCTGGCCGGTCATCGGGCAGAGCGAGGTGAACTCGGGGGCGGTGAAGCGCACGCAATAGAGCGTGCCGACATGGCCTGCGGGCACTTTCTCCAGCACCGCTTGTTCGGGGCCTGCGGGCAAAGCCGTGGCCGCACCAAGCTGGGTGAGGCCGGAGGTATCTGTGCTGGTCATTCTGCTATCCTGTCGGTGAAGCGGCCGGGGTAGCGCCGCTGGGTCAAGCCGTCAAGCCGGGGTTCAGCCGCGCTGGATCAGCGCAAGGCCGCCAACCATTGCCACCAGCCCCGCCGCGCGGGTGACGGTGACGGTGTGGACAGCTGCCCCGAACAGGCCAAAATGGTCAATCAGGGTGGCCGCGATCATTTGGCCCAGCAAGACGCAGAACACAGCATTGCCAACGCCAAAGCGCGGGGCGACCCAAGTGATGGAAAAGGCATAGAACGCCATCAGCAGACCGGCGAGCAGCAGATACTTCGGTTGCACAGAGACCGTGGCCAGCGCAGGCGCTTGGCCGGATAGCAAAAGCAATACCGAAGCGGCTGTAAATCCGACCGAGAACAACACAAACCCAGCCGCCACCGGCGCACCAAGCCGTGATCCAAGCTGGCCGTTCAACGCCGCCAGAATCGGGATGCCGATGCCCGCCAGCAGCATCCACAGAGCATAGCGCAGGGACTCGGTAGACATTTCATCCTTACCTTCGTTCAAAAACCTGACCGCGCTAGGGCAGTTGTATTCCGGCCATAGCGCCGCGAATGGAAATGGCGGCACGTTATGCACCGCCATTTTCGTCTCTCTGTGGCAACGCGGCCGAGTGGGGGCTCGATGCCCCCCGAAGCCGCACCCGTTTCAGGTCAAACCGCGGCTTTTAGCGCGTCGATCAGATCGGTTTTCTCCCACGAGAAGCCACCATCGGCTTCTGGCGCGCGACCGAAATGGCCATAGGCGGAAGTGCGGGCGTAGATCGGCTTGGTCAGGTGCAGATGCTCGCGGATGCCCCGCGGGGTCAGATCCATGCAGGCGGCCACAGCGCGCTCGATCACGTCATCGGGCACAACGCCGGTGCCGTGGGTGTCGACATAGATCGACTGCGGCTCGGCCACGCCAATCGCGTAGGACACCTGCAAGGTGCAGCGCTCCGCAAGGCCAGCCGCGACGATGTTCTTCGACAGATAGCGCGCGGCATAGGCCGCCGAGCGATCAACCTTGGTCGGGTCTTTGCCCGAGAACGCACCGCCGCCATGCGGGGCCGCCCCACCGTAGGTATCGACGATGATCTTGCGTCCGGTCAGGCCCGCGTCGCCATCCGGCCCGCCGATCACAAACGTCCCCGTCGGGTTGACGTGCCAGACCGTCACCTTGGTCAGCCATTCAGCGGGCAGGATTTCGCGGATATAGGGTTCCACAATGGCGCGGATATCGGCGGAGGATTGCTTTTTGTTGGTGTGCTGGTGTGACAGCACAATCGAGGTGACTTCCACCGGCTTGCCATCGACATAGCGCAGCGACAGCTGGCTTTTGGCGTCCGGGCCCAAGGTGGGTTCCGCGCCGGATTTGCGCACTTCGGCCAAACGCTTCAGGATCGCATGGGCGTATTGGATCGGGGCTGGCATCAGTTCCGGCGTCTCTCGGCAGGCATAACCGAACATGATGCCCTGATCGCCCGCGCCGTCTTTATCAACGCCCTGTGCAATATGGGCGGATTGTTCATGCAGGTAGTTGTGAACCTTGATCTTTTCCCAATGGAACTTTTTCTGCTCGTAGCCAATGTCCTTGACGCAAGCGCGCACGATGTCTTCGACACGGCCGACCATCTCGGCGGTCTTCTTTTCAGTCGAGAGCCCGACCTCACCGCCGACAACCACGCGGTTGGTGGTGGCAAACGTCTCACACGCCACGCGTGCGTTCGGCTCTTCGGTCAGGAAGGCATCAAGGATGGCATCTGACACCCGGTCGCAAAGTTTATCAGGATGGCCCTCGGACACGGATTCCGAGGTGAAAATGTAGTTTTGGCGGCTCATGGGGACGTGCTCCGTTGGGTTATCCTCGCACGCCAGGAAGCCGTTGTGCGGGTTTTATTGGCTTGCCTTAGACCCAATGCAGCACAAAGGTCAAGGGTGGGACCGTTTGCGGGGCCGGATCAGGCATGCTGCGAGTCCGGCCAGCAACACCAGCAGCGGCATTTCGCCGAAACGCGCGTAGGGGGTGATCGGCAGAGCGGCGGGGAGGGCGGCGTCCAGATATCCCGCGATTTCGAACGGCAGGCTGGCGGTGACGCGACCACGCGCGTCGTACACCGCCGTCACGCCGGTATTGGCAACACGGACCAGCGGCAGGCCCTGTTCAATCGCGCGCAGCCGAGCTTGGGCAGCGTGTTGGAACGGCCCGGTCCAATGGCCGAACCACGCGTCATTGGTGATTTGCAGCAGCCAGTCGGGGCGCTCGGTGCCGCGCAGGTCTTGCGGGAACACCGCCTCGTAGCAGATCAGTGGCAAAGCGCGGCCCAGTTTTGGGCCAAGGTTCAGCAGTTGCGGGCCGGGGCCAGCCATATAGCCATTGCCGACCTGCGACGCAAAAGCCGAGATATTGGCCCATTGGAACAGAGCATCGCCGAACGGGATATATTCGCCAAACGGCACCAGATGATGCTTGTCGTAGGTTGCACTTGTCATGCCGTCGGGTTCGATCACTGCCAGGGAGTTCCACGCTTTGTCACCCTCTACCCGCTGCATCCCGATGGCCACGGGGGCACCATCGCCCGCAGAAGCGATCATGCTGCCGATTTCGGGGTGCAGGTCGAGCAGATAGGGCAAGGAGGTTTCCGGCCAGATCACCAGATCAGGCGTCGGTTTGGCGGCGGTCAGGCTGAGCAGGCGGTCAAAGAATTGCTGGGCAAGCGCTGGGTCCCATTTCGCCTGCTGTTCGGCATTGGGCTGCACAAGCCGCAGAGTGACGGCGCGATCAGCGGGCATCGGTTGGGCGAGGGTCCAGGCGCCGTAACCCCATGAGGCGGCGAGGGTTGCGACGGCAAGGCTGGCGGGCAACGGTTTGCGCAGAGCAAGGCCTGCGACAAGCAGGGTGGTCAACAGCGACAGCCCGCTTGGCCCAAGATAGGCCGCCAGTTGCGCCACCGGGGTGTCAATCCAGATATGGCCAATCAGCGCCCATGGAAACCCGGTCAGCACATAGCCGCGCAAAAGGTCGGTGGCAGCGAGTGCGACGGCGAAGCCCAAGGTGGCGTTGCGACTGTAGCGGCTTAAAAGCCCCGCCAGCGCCCAAAACAGCGCCATGCCAAACGCCATCAACGCCAGCGCAAATGGGGCCATCCAGCCATCGCGCGCCGCATCGACCATGAAGGGCTGCACGATCCAATTCAGCGCCGCTGCGAAATAGCCCGCGCCCGCGAGCCATGCCAGCCAGACCGGAGCGGAGCTGCGCCCGATCAGCCAGCACAAAGCGGCCAAGGCGGGGAGGCTGAGATACCACGCGCCAAGCGGGGCTTGCCCGCAGGCCGTCAGAACGCCCAGCAAGGCTGCATAGCCCACGGCACGCAGACCGGGCCAGCCTGCCCTGATCCTGCGCAGCATGTTAACCTTCGACCTCGGGCACCGCTGGCTCGGTCGCCGCGGGATTGCGCACCACCGGCGCTATCGCCCCCGGCAGCCGCACCCGCAGGCGTTTGATCCGGCGCGGATCGGCGTCCAAAATCTCAAACTCCGCCCCGGATTCATGTGGCACGATCTCACCCCGCACTGGCACCCGGCCCGTGCGCAGAAACACCAGACCGCCCAAAGTGTCGATATCCTCGTCATCCTCGCCATTGCGCAGGGTCATGCCAATGGCAGCCTCGAAATCATCCAGCGACACCGTGGATTGCGCCACGAACACGCCCGGAGATTCTTCCTTCCACAGCGCGCCTTCCACTTCGTCATGCTCGTCTTCGATTTCCCCGATAACGGTTTCGATCAGGTCCTCGATGGTCACCAAGCCGTCAACGCCACCATATTCGTCGATCACCAAAGCCATATGCACCCGGTCGCGCTGCATCTTCTGCAACAAAGTCGCGGCGGGCATTGAGGGCGGCGCGAACAACACCGGGCGCAGCAGTTTCTTCAGCGAGAACCGCCCCGAGGCGCCAAAGCCGTGCTGCAGGGCCAGATCCTTCAGCAGCACAAGGCCCTGCGGATGGTCCAGCGTGCCTTTGTAGACCGGCAAGCGCGAAAAGCCATGCTGGCGAAACGCCTCAACCAGATCATCCTTGCCAATGTCCAGCGGCACGGCGGCAATCTCGACCTTGGGGATGGCGACATCATCAACCCGCAAGCGCCGCAGATTGCTCAAGCCCAACAACCCACCATTCGCAGGCGTCGAAGTCGCCGCTTCCTCGTCGCCCTCGCTGCTGTCAGAGGAGTTGAAGGCGGACAACAGCCGCCCGAAGAATCCGCGTGGCGAGGCCTCGGCCTCATCGGCATCCGCGCGCGCCCTTGGCGCTGCGGGTAACCCGTCGTTGCTACTGGCCATTGGTCCTTGTTCCAAAACGCCCCGAAGGGCCGATGCTGTCAGTATGGGTCAGAAAGCCCCAGACGCGCAAGTATCCGCACCTCGGTGGACTCCATCAGATCACCGTCCACCGCGCGGATGTGATCATAGCCCAACAGATGCAAAAGCCCATGCACGATCAGATGCGTCACATGATCGGCCATCGGCTTGCCCGCTTCGGCAGCCTCACGCGCGCAGGTATCATAAGAGATCGCGATATCGCCCAGGGATTCGGGATCGTCCGCAGCACCGGGGTCTGGCAGATCGGGCACTTCGCCCGCGTCAGCGCCACGTTCTTCCGACGGCCAGCTGAGCACATTGGTCGGCTTGGCCTTGCCGCGAAAATCGCCGTTAAGTTCCAGAATCCGTGCATCATTGCAGCCCATTAGGCAGAGGGTAAAGCCTGCCTCCGGCAAGCCCAGTTCCGCAAAAGCCGCGCGCACGGCGGGTTCCGCCAGCGTCTCCAACCCGAAGGCCTGCCAGCGGTCATCCTCGATGACGATATCAACAAGTGGTTCCATGCCGCCTAGGTATAGCGGCTGAGCGCGCTCATCAAGCCTGTCAGCTTTCTTCGCTTAAAATGGCACAACCCGTGCCACGCTGCGAAGAAAGCCGTCAGGCTTGAGGAGCCGCGCGGATCAGCCCTGCGCTTCGTCGCGCTCGTAAGCCTCGATCACGCGGGCAACCAAGGGATGTCGCACCACGTCTTTCGAGGTGAAATAGTTGAAGGTCACGCCCTTCACCCCTTTCAGGATGCGTTCAGCATCTTGCAAACCCGACGCCGTGCCGCGCGGCAGATCGACCTGCGTGCGGTCGCCGGTGATCACCATGCGCGAACCCTCGCCCAGACGGGTCAGGAACATCTTCATCTGCATCGTGGTCGCGTTCTGCGCTTCATCCAGCACCACGAAGGCATTCGACAAGGTGCGGCCCCGCATAAAGGCCAACGGCGCGATTTCGATCCGCTTGTCTTCCAGCAGTTTCTGGATCTGCTTGGCGGGCAGGAAATCGTTCAACGCATCATACAAGGGCTGCATATAGGGGTCGATTTTTTCCTTCATATCGCCGGGCAGAAAGCCCAAGCGCTCACCCGCTTCCACCGCCGGACGCGACAGGATGATTTTTTCCACCGCACCGGAAATCAGCATGGTCACGCCCACCGCCACCGCGAGATAGGTTTTGCCCGTACCAGCCGGGCCAATACCAAAGCCCATCTCATTGGCGAAAAGGTTTTTCACATATTCCTTCTGCGCCTCGGTCCGCGGCTCAATCGGCTTTTTGCGGGTGCGCAGTTCGATGCCACCGCCGGTAAACATCTCAATCTGATCAGAGGCTTCCAGTTTGGTATCCGGCATTGGCCGCCCCATCCGCATCGCGCCGTCAATATCGCCTGCCGCCACGCTGCGGCCCTGCTCTAGCCTTGCATATAAAGACCGTAGCACCGCCGCCGCCTGTTCACGTGCGGCCTTGTCACCGATCACGGACAAGCGGTTGCCCCGTCGTAGCACATGCACCCCCATCTGGTGCTCGATCTGCGCCAAATTGCGGTCAAACTCGCCGCAAAGGCTGATCAAAAGCCGGTTATCGGGAAATTCGAGGACAGTCTCGACAATATCCTCGGAACGGGTCGGGGGCGTTAGCGCGCTGATGCCCAAAGGGATCTCCTTGCGGTTCAGGTGACGTCTAGATGGAGTGTAGACCTGCCAAAGACTCTGGCAAGGACAACCTGCATGGTCTTGATATCAAAGTGATGACAGCGACATCTTTGCGCAAGAACCGGGCAATAAAAAAAGACCACGGAAATCTCCGTGGCCTTTGCTGTGTTTTCGCCTGCGCGCGCTAATGTTAGCGGACGTTCGGAACCCAGTCTTTGATCGGTGCCGACGAAGTCTGGTAATTGCCCAGCACGGTTCCCGGCGGATAGTGGTTGTTGCAGACCGGCAGGCCAGACACCGGGTCATAGCGGCGACCCGAATAGCCTTCGATGCCATCATCCATGATCCAGCCTTGGCAACCATCGGGGTCATAGGCGATGGCGGCTTCGCCCTCGACCAAACCGGCGCTGTCGCGGCCCGAGTCATGCGCGGTTGCGATCACCGTGTTGGGTCCCGCTGTGTAGGGCACCAGACCAGCCCCTTCGCAGGCGCTAAGGCTGATTGCAGCAAGGGCCAGAAGCGGGAGAGCTTTGAGTTTTGACATGTTCATCACCATCACCACTTGTAGCAGACGACTTCGACGCGGCGGTTTTGCTGCATCCCTTCGGCGGTTGCGTTGGTGGCGCGCGGCTGACGCTCGCCATAGCCAATCTCACGATCCACCATCGCGCCGACCGAGCGGGCAACAGCGGCCACCGAAGCAGCGCGGCGCTGCGACAGTTTGATGTTGTATTCATCTGACGCACGACTGTCGGTGTGGCCATAGATTGCGTAGCCGAATGCGCCTGCACCTTGGAAGAAATCGGTCAAGTAGCGGCGGCCATAAGCGGTCAGCTTCGAGCTGTCGGTGGCAAACAATGTGTCGGTGTTTTGCACCAGACAGGTGTTGCGCTTCAGACAGACCGGCTTGCCTGTTTTGGGGTTAACGCGGTCGAGCATGTAGCCCTCGGCACCACCATCAGCCCACCAGTGCATACAGCCGTCGTCATCGACCCAGACGCCCCATTCGATCTTGCCAGCGATCTGCGGCGCGGTCTGTGCCATCGCCCCACTTGCCATCATCAGGCCGGCGGCCATTGCCGCGCCCCCGATTGCCATTCGCACTGCTCTGGAAAAACGCTCCACTATGGCAGCTCCCCTTTAACCATTCGGAATTCACATAGATATGAGCGAAGGTTTGCCGACGCGGACTTGTGAAGTAAAGCAAAATCTATGGGTTTGTGGCTTTTTGAAGACTAATTGTTGCGTGTTCGTCAATAAAATTGGCAATGCCCAGGCATTGCTGACGCAGTGGAAACGATGCTGATTTTGCGGCAATCAGGAAATACGCGCGCCTGCCAAAGAGTTGGAGGATGAAGCTAAGATTCTCACCCGAACCATCTCGCCAACGCGGCCGTGCGGGTCGTTGACGAACACCGCGTGCAGGTGATCCGACTTGCCAATCATCTGCCCGGCTTCGCGCCCGGCTTTCTCGTAGAGCACGCCAACTTCACGCCCGACCATCGCCGTTTGCATCCCGCGCTGTTGTTCGGTGATCAGGGCTTGCAGGACCTGCAGGCGGGCATCGGCGACGGCGCTGTCGATCTCGGGCTTTTCCGCCGCAGGGGTGCCGGGACGGGCGGAGTATTTGAAGCTGTAGGCCATGCCATAGTTTACCGTGCGGATCAGCGACAGAGTGTCTTCAAAATCCTGATCGGTCTCACCCGGAAAGCCGACGATGAAATCTGATGACAGCAGGATATCGGGCCGCGCGGCGCGGATGCGTTCGATCAGGCGCAGATAAGCTTCGGCGGTGTGCTTGCGGTTCATCGCTTTCAGGATACGGTCTGATCCCGACTGCACGGGCAGATGCAGATAGGGCATCAGTTTCGGCTCATCGCCATGCGCCGCGATCAGATCGTCTTCCATATCGTTGGGGTGGCTGGTGGTGTAGCGGATGCGCTGGAGGCCATCGACTTTCGCCAGTTCGCGGATCAGGCGCGACAGGGTCCAACCATCCCCATGATAGGCGTTCACATTCTGCCCCAGCAGCGTCAGATCGCGCACGCCTTTTTCGACCAATCCCCGCGCTTCGGTGAGAATACGCTGTGGATCACGCGATACCTCTGAGCCACGGGTATAGGGCACCACACAGAAAGCGCAGAACTTGTCGCAGCCTTCCTGCACTGTCAGAAACGCCATCGGGCCACGGCTGGCTTTACGCTCGGGCAGCAGATCAAACTTATCTTCCAGCGGGAAATCGGTATCGACCTGCGGCGTGCCCGCCCGCGCCATTTCGGGCAGGCGGTGATAGGATTGCGGGCCAACGACCAGATCAACAATCGGCATCCGCCGCATGATCTCGGCGCCTTCGGCCTGCGCCACGCAGCCCGCCACGCCGATTTTCAGATCGGGCCGTGCCAGTTTCAGCTTTTTCAGCCGGCCCAGATCGGAATACAGCTTTTCGCCCGCTTTTTCGCGAATATGGCAGGTGTTCAGCAGCACCATATCGGCATCTTCGGCGCTATCAGTCGCCACGTAGCCATCCGCGCCCATAGCCTCGGCCATACGCTCGGAATCATAGACGTTCATCTGACAGCCGTAGGTCTTGATGAACAATTTCTTCGGATCGGCCATGGCGCACCTCTGTATGGCTTGGCACTTATGCCAAAGTGGCACGCTTCGCAACGCCGGGGCTTGCGTTGCAGGGATTGTTAACGGATTCTGCCGCAAATAGGCCAAAGGCAGATGGGCAGGGCATGAAGTATACGTCGCTTAATCAGTTTCTGGTCGAGGCGAAGTCGGCTTTGGCAAAAGGGCCGTTGGCGCTGGTGTTTGCCGAAGATGCGGTCGAGGTCGATACCACCATCCGTCACCACCTTGAGGCTGGCTTTGCGCAGCTTGCGCTGTTTGCACCCGACAGCATCGTGGTCGCAGCAGAGCTGGAGGCGAAAATTCACCGCATCCCTTATGAAGCCCCGACGGTGGAGGCTTTGGTGGAGGCCGTGAATAAGGTGATCGCCGCCGCCCCCGGCATCTGGCTGTATTACTGCTACAATGCCGAATATCTGTTCTACCCGTTCTGCGAGGCCCGCACGATCCGCGAAATGCTGGCCTTCCATAGCGAAGAACGCCGCGATGCGATGCTGTCTTATGTCGTCGATCTGTATGCCGATGATCTGAACACCTATCCCAATGCGGTGTCACTGGATCACGCACATATGGACAAATCCGGCTATTACGCCTTGGGCCGCCCTGATCTGGCGAACCACAATTACCCGAAAGAACGCCAGCTGGATTTCTTCGGCGGGTTGCGCTGGCGGTTTGAGGAACACATCCCGGTGCCGCGCCGCAAGATCGACCGCATCGCGTTGTTCCGCACAAAGCCGGGGCTGACTTTGCGGCCCGACTTCACTTTGTCGGATGAGGAATACAACACCTATGCCTGCCCGTGGCACCACAATATCACCACCGCCATCGTCAGCTTCCGCACCGCGAAAGCCCTGCGGTCAAACGCGGGCTCTCGCTTTGATATCCATGATTTCAAATGGCACAACTCGACGCCGTTTGATTGGCACAGCCAGCAGTTGATGGATTTGGGCCTGATGGAGCCGGGGCAGTGGTTTTAAGCCAATGCGGCGATGGCGTTGAGTTGCGCCAAGTGGCCGTCGTCTAGCGTCAGGCTTGCCGCCGCGATATTGCCGCGCAGATGGGCGCGGCGTGAGGTGCCGGGGATCAGCAGCATGTTCGGGCTGCGTTGCAACAACCATGCGAGGGCCACCGCCTGCGCGGTTTGGCCGAGATCATCCGCCACCTGCTTTAGCCCATCGCTTTGCAGCGGGGTGAAGCCGCCCAGCGGGAAGTAGGGCACATAGGCGATGCCATCCGCAGCCAGCGCGTCAATCATCGCGTCATCGGCGCGGTGGACCAGATTGTAATGGTTCTGCACGCAGACAATCGGCGCAATATCGCGGGCGATCTGAAGCTGGGCCACATCCACCGTGCTGACGCCGATATGGGCAATCAAGCCTTCGTCTTGCATATGCCGCATCACCTGCATTGGGGCCGCGATGTCATCGGTGGGCCCCCCCATCCGCAGGTTCACAATCGCCATCTGGTCAAGGCCCAGCCGCTTCAGGTTATCCTCAACCGATTTGCGCAGGAAATCCGCGCTGCGGTCCAGATTCCAGCCGCCTTTGTCATCGCGCCAGGCACCGATTTTGGTGACCAGCACCAGATTGGTGGCATAGGGGAACAGGGCCTCGCGGATCAGGTCGTTGGTCACAAATGGCCCGTAGTAATCGCTGGTGTCGATGTGATCGACGCCCAAAGCCAAAGCCTCGCGCAGCACAGCGCGGGCTTCATCTGGGTCAGCGGGTGGGCCGAAAGCATGGTGGCCTGCCAGTTGCATCGCGCCATAGCCCATGCGGTTGACGGAAATCTCGGTGCCGGGAAAGGTGAAACGTCCGGCGGCTGCGGCTGTCTGTGTCATGGGGTTGCTCCTGTTGATGAGTGCTACATAGCCGTTCGGCAGAAATTGATAATCCGCCCGAATCCGAATAGGTTGATCGGCATGTCGAACAATGCCGCCTCGCTGGATGATCTACAGGTGTTCCTTGCCGTGACCGAGGCGGGCGGCTTTCGCACCGCTGCACGCCGCTTGGGGCTTTCGGCCTCGACCGTCAGCGAAACCATCACCCGGTTGGAGGCCAGCATCGGTGCGCCCTTGCTGACCCGCACCACCCGCTCTGTGATGCCAACCGAGGCGGGGCGTACCCTTGCCGCCCGGATCGCGCCACTGTTGTCCGAAGCCCGCGCCGCTTTGAACGATGCGCAAAGTTCGCAGAGCGAAATACGCGGGCGGCTGAAGCTGAACGTGCCGGGGGCGGTGATGGTGGATATCCTGCCGCCGCTGCTGGACCGATACATGGCGCGTTACCCCGAGGTTCGGGTCGAGGTGGTGGTGGACGATCGCCTTGTCGATGTCACCGCCGCCGATTGCGACGCGGGCATCCGCTATGGCGAGCATCTGGCGCAGGATATGATCGCGGTGCCGATTGGCCCCGCCGTCCAACATGCCGCACTGGTCGCCGCACCGTCTTATCTGGCGGCACGCGGCACACCGCTGCACCCCACTGATCTTGCCATGCATGACTGCATCCGCACCCGCTTTTCCAGCGGGGCGCTGACCGACTGGACGTTTCAACGCGGGGCCGAGGTGATAGCACTTGATCCGCCTGCAAAGCTGATCCTTGGCACCGTCGCATCCGCCGCCGCGATCAACCTTGCCATCGGTGGACGCGGCCTGATCTTTGCCTTTCAGAACTGGCTGCAACCGCATCTGGACAGTGGCGCGTTGGTGGCGGTGCTGGCCGACTGGTGGCCAGAATTTGACGGTCCCCGGCTGTACTTTTCGAGCCGTTTCATGCCCGCCCCGCTGCGGGCATTCGTGGACCTGGTGGCCGAAGATCGCGCCAAACAACCCAGCCTTAGGCCAGCGCAGCCCGGTTGACGATCAGCCCCGGATCAAGCCTGCCCGCAAAGAAATCCAACACATTCTGCACCGATGCCACCGCCATCCGCTCGGCACTTTCTGCCGTCAACCCGGCGATATGCGGCGTCAGGATCACCTGATCAAACCGCAGCAGCGGATGATCCGGCAAGGGGGGTTCGGACTCAAACACATCCAGCCCCGCAGCAGCGATCTGACCCGCGCGCAAGGCCTGCGCCAAGGCGACCTCATCGACAATGCCGCCGCGCGCGGTGTTGATCACCATCGCCCCCGGCTTCATCTGCGCCAATTCCGCCGCGCCCAAAATCGGGCGGTCCGCCTTCGGCAGATGCACCGAGACGACATCGGCCCACGCCAGCCCGTCAGGCAGCGCAGCCACCGGGGCAACCGGACCCTCCGGCCAGCCCTGCGCCGCAAGGTAAGGGTCGTAGGCGCGAATTTCCATGCCAAACCCCGCCGCCATCCGCGCCAGATGCCGCCCGATCCGGCCATAGCCGAGGATCAACAGGCGCTTGCCGGAAATCTCGACGGCCTCCAGCCGATTGCGCCAGCCCCACGGCCCCTGCCGGGCGCGGGCATCCGCCCGGATCAGGCGTTTCGCACAAGCCAAGATCAGCATCATCGCATGTTCGGCGACCGAAACCGAATTCACATCGCCGACAATGCACAAAGGTATCTGCCGCGTATTCAGCGCCGCCAGATCGACCGCATCATAACCAACCCCGTGCCGCGAGACGATTTTCAGCCGGGATGCCAAGGCGACAGATTCAGCGCCCATCGGCTGCGTGCGGATCACCAGCGCATCGGCGCGGCGCAGATACGGCTGATAGGATGCCTCCGAAATCTCCTCAATATGGTCAAAACTCACCCGCTCCGCCGCGTCCAACAGCGCCAACCCTGCCGGGTGCAACTTGCCCGCCACCACGATATGCGGCATCAATAGGCACCCTTTTCGACCTTGGCCTCACCCTGTGTCAGATCGCGAAACCGCGTGACAGCGGCCCCCGCCGCCGCCGCCAGAAAGCGACTGTCGCCGCCAACGGTGGTCAGATCAAAGCCCCAGCCAATCGCGCGGGCGGCATAATCTGGCGTGCCGCAATGTAGCCCAGCGCGCAGACCGCGGGCTTTGCAGGCGGCGAGAATCTTCTGGATGGCCGCGATCATCTCGGGTTCTTCGCGGTCAAACCCCGGAGCCAGCCTACCCCCGGTTAGCGACAATGTCAGATCGGCAGGCCCGATATACAGCCCGTCCAACCCCGGCGTAGCGGCAATCGCATCCACATTCGCCAAAGCCTCGGCGGTCTCAATCATCGCGAAGCCAAGGATGTTATCGTTCGCCTCGCCCGCGTAATTCGCCCCCGCCGCAAAGCTTACCCGCGTGGGGCCAAAACTGCGCTGGCCCAAGGGCGGATAGCGCAGGTAGCTGACAAAGCGCGCCGCATCCTCGGCCGTGTTCATCATCGGGCAGATGATGCCATACGCCCCGGCATCCAGCGCCTTCATCACAATTCCCGGCTCGTTCCACGGCACGCGGGCCATCAGCACAGCACCTGACGCCCGCATCGCCTGAAACATCGGCAGCAGGTTGGAATAATCCAGCGCGCCGTGCTGCATATCAATGGTCACAGAATCGAAACCCTGCGCCGCCATGATCTCGGCGGTGAACGGGTTGCCGATGCTGCACCAGCCATTGATTGCAGGCTTACCTGCCGCCCAGAGCGCTTTCAGTTTGTTCGCGATCATGCCCATCCCTCCAATCGACTTTGCAACAATCTTTGCAAAACTTTGCCATTGTCAATAATCAATTCAGATGGCTATGATCTGCCCGAGTTCTCAGGAGGAATCCGCATGTCTACCGACACAATACGCCTGACGATGAGCCAAGCGCTTGTGCGCTGGTTGACCGTTCAGATGACCGAAATCGACGGCCAAAAAGTGCCGCTGTTTGCAGGCGTGTTCGGCATCTTTGGCCATGGCAATGTCACCTGCCTGTCCGAGGCGTTGGAGGCCGTGCAAGACCAACTGCCGACATGGCGCGGTCAGAATGAGCAGTCGATGGCGCTCGCCGCGATTGGCTTTGCCAAGGCGAAACGGCGGCGGCAGATCATGATTGCCACGGCGTCGATTGGCCCCGGCGCGTTGAACATGGTGACGGCGGCGGGCACTGCCCACGCCAACCGTTTGCCAGTTCTGTTGATCGCGGGCGACACGTTCAGCAACCGCCTGCCCGATCCGGTGCTGCAACAGGTGGAGCATTACAGCGATCCGACGCTGACGGTGAATGACGCCTTCAAAGCCGTCACCCGCTATTGGGATCGCATCACCCATCCGGCGCAAATCCTGTCCTCGCTACCGCAAGCCGTCGCGGCGATGCTGGACCCGGCCGATTGCGGCCCGGCCTTCATCGCCTTGCCGCAGGATACGCAGGAACTGGCGTTTGAATATCCTGCGGTGTTCTTTGAGGAGCGCCTGTGGACCATCCCGCGCCCGCGCGCCGACCGTGCCGCTTTGGCGCAAGCCGTGGCATTGCTGAAATCCGCCAAAGCACCGCTGATCATCGCAGGCGGCGGTGTGCGCTATTCCGGGGCTGAAGTTGCCGTTGCCGAGTTTGCTGTTGCGCGTGGGATTCCGGTTGTGGAAACCAACGCGGGCAAGGGAGGGCTCACGCATTACCACCCGGTGCATTGTGGCCCGATTGGCATTATCGGCTCTGCTTCGGCCAATGCGCTGGCGGCAGAGGCGGATGTGATCGTGGCGATCGGCACAAGGTTGCAGGATTTTACCACCGGATCGTGGACGGCGTTTGCCAAGGATGCCCGCTTTATCAGCATCAACGCCGCACGCTATGATGCCACCAAGCACCGCGCTTTGACGGTGGTGGGGGATGCCTTGGAAACCGTGACCGAGCTGAACGCGGCCCTTGGCGATTGGCAAGCGGACCCCGCACTTTTGCCCCGCGCCAAGGCGTTGTTCGCCGCATGGGATGCGCTGCTGGATGCCCACCAAGCCCCGACCAACACGCCTGTTCCAACCTATGCGCAGGTTGTGCATCAGGTGAACCTGGCGGCGGGCGAGCATGATACGCTGATCTCTGCTGCGGGCGGCCTGCCCGGCGAGGTTGCGAAAGGCTGGCGCGTCAAAGCCCCGCATAGCTTCGATCTGGAGTTCGGATTTTCCTGCATGGGCTATGAGATTGCCGCAGGCTGGGGCTGTGCGATGGCGCAAAGCGGCCTCGGAGCAGTTGGTGGCACGCCCATCGTTATGATCGGCGATGGCACCTATATGATGATGAATTCTGACATCTATTCCTCGGTGCTGTCGGGTCACAAAATGATCATCGTGGTGTGTGACAATGACGGCTATGCGGTGATCAGCCGTTTGCAACAGGCCAAGGGCGTGCCGGGGTTCAACAACCTGCTGAAAGACAGTCGCATCCTGAACCCCTCGGCCCCGCTGCATGTCGATTTCGCAGCCCATGCGAGCGCAATGGGGGCCGCAAGTCGCCATGTCGAAAGCCTGTCCGACCTTGCCGCAGCCCTCGAATGGGCCAAAACCACCGACCGCACCACGGTGATCTCGATCACCACCGACGCCTATGCTTGGCTGCCCGGTGATGCAGATTGGGATGTCGGCGTGCCTGAGGTATCCATCCGTGAGGGCGTGCGCCAAGCCCGCGCCCATCAGGAAGAAATCCGCGCCAAGCAGCGCATCGGAGTTTGATATGACCGCCAAACCACTTTTGAAAGCCAAACTTGGCATCGCCCCTATCGCATGGTGGAACGATGATCTGGCGGAACTGTCGGACGATGTGACGCTGGAAGAATGTCTGCGGCAGGCGTCCGTGGCAGGCTTCACCGGCATGGAAACCGGACGGCGCTTCCCGATGGATATGACCGAGTTGGGGCCGATCCTGAACCGCTTTGGCATCTCAGTCTGTGGCGGTTGGTTCTCTGGCACCGTGCTCGACGATGGTATTGCTGCGAACAAAGACCGCATCCGCGCCCAGATGGATTTCTTCATCGCCGCAGGTGCGCCTTGTATCGTTTATGGCGAGGTGGCGCGCTCGATCCAAGGCGACTGCTCCAAACCCCTCGCCAGCAAAACCAAGCTGTCGGAAGACCAAATTCGCGCCTATGCGCATGATATGACTGCCTTTGGCGAGTGGTGCGCGGATCAGGGGATGCCTTTGTCCTATCATCACCACATGGCGGCGGTGATTGAGACCGAGGCCGAGCTTGATCTGTTCATGAAACACTCCGGCGCAGGGATTCCGCTGCTGTTCGATGCAGGCCATATGGCTTTCGCGGGCGGCGATGTACTGCGGGTGCTGGACAATCACCACAAACGCATCAGCCATGTGCATACCAAAGACGTGCGGATGTCGGTGATCAACGGGCTGGATCGGTCGCGCGAAAGTTTCCTTGATGCGGTGATGAAGGGCGCGTTTACCGTGCCGGGCGATGGCTCATTAGACTTTGAAACCATCGTCAAACGCTGTGCCTCTTACGGCTATGAAGGCTGGTTTGTGGTTGAGGCCGAGCAAGACCCCAAGGTCTCGCCACCGCTGGAAATGGCGCAGAAAGGTCATAAGGAACTGCTGCGCGTCATGGCAGCCGCTGGCTATGAGGTGATGCAATGACCTTCTCGGGCAACCGGATGGACGGCAAAATCTGCGTCGTCACCGGGGCAACGCAAGGCCTTGGTGCTGCCATCGCCCACCGTCTTGCCGCAGCCGGGGCGGCGGGCATCATCGTCACCGGGCGCAATGCCGCGCGGGGCGAGGCTGTCGCGCAAGCCCTGCACCAAACCCACGGCACCAAAGCGCATTTCATCGCCGCCGATTTCGGCATCGTGGACGATTGCCGCGCCGCCATTGCGCAGACCGACCGTCTGTTTGGCCGCATCGACGTGCTGGTCAACGCGGGAGCTTTGACGGATCGCGGCACCATTCTGGATACCTCTCCCGAATTGTTTGACCGGATGTTCGCCGTCAACGTCCGTGGGCCGTATTTCCTGATGCAAGACGCGATCAAGCTGATGATCCGTGACGGGGTTCAGGGGGCGATTTGCAACATCGGTTCCATCTCGGCCCTCGCAGGTCAGCCCTTCATCAACGCCTATTGTGCCAGCAAAGGGGCGCTGACCACCCTGACCACCAACAGCGCGTTTTCGGTGATGGCCAACCGCATCCGGGTCAATCAGCTTAACATCGGCTGGATGTCGTCGGACCACGAACGCGAACTGCAATCCGCAACAGGCGGGGCGGATTGGGAGGCTGAGGCCGCAGCCAAACTGCCTTTTGGTCGCTTGGTTGACCCCGCCGAGGCTGCCCGCGCGGTGAACTTTCTGGTTTCGAACGACGCTGGCCTGATGACCGGGGCTGTGGTCAATTTCGATCAATCTGTCTGGGGCGCAGTTGCGGGCGGAATGCCGGTGCCGGACGGCCCGATGACGCTGTAGCAAGGCCCGCTAGGTCGCTGTCACAATCGGAATACGCGGCGCGCCTGCGGTCTTTTGCAGCCGCGCCGCCAAGGCCACCGTCAGGGCCTGCGCCAGACAAATCGGGGCGGCCAAAGACCGCGAAAAGGTATATTCATGCTCTGGCACCGCGAACAACACCTGCGCGTTCTTTGCCAAGGGCGACAAAGTGCTGTCACTGATCGCGACAATCGGCACGCCCCTCGCTGCGACTTCCTCGACGATATTCACCACCTCGGTCGCATAAAACCGAAAGCTGACCGCGAACAGCAGATCGCCCGGCTGCATGGTGCGCGCCATATGGGTGGCCAAACCGCCGCCGGGGTCCAGCAAAACCACCCGTTTGCCCAGCATGGTCAGCACATAGCGCAGCAAATCCACCACTGGGGCAGAGCGCAACTGCCCCAGCAGATAGATCGTCTGCGCTGCTTCCATCAGGTCCACCGCGCGCGAGATTTGCGCCCCGTCAATCGAGGCCAGCAGATCCTGCAACGAGGTCAAATCCCGCACCACCAGATCGCGCAGAAAGCCGATCTCGGAATGATCCGCCCGCGCGCCCAGTTCCGCCTCCAGCGCCCGCACCCGCGCGTCAAAACCGGGGGCTGCAGTGGACAGCCTGCGCTGAAACAACACCTGCAATTCCTTGAAACCCTTGTAGCCCAAAGCCTGCGCAAACCGCACGAAGCTGGAGGCATGCACATCGCATTTCGCCGCCAGCGCCGTGACGCTCAGCACCGCCACATCATTCGGGTTCTGCGTCAGATAGCGCGCGATGATCTGGTAGGATTTGCTCATGCCGTCGTAGCGGTCGTGAATGACCCGGATCAGGTCTTCATAGCTGTGCGGAACATCGGCGTCTTGCATCTGGAAACCACCCTCTATGCTGTTTCCTATGACAACCCCGCGCGATTGCAACAGAATTCACCGCGCCGCCCGCTGATGGCTTTTGACGAGGCTTTGAGCCTGCCAAAGATCGCGCGCTTGACCAAACCAAGCCGCAACCCTATCGCGGATTTCACCCTCGTTGCCGCAGTTTACCCCCCAATAAGGACGCCCCCAGATGAGCAAACCAAAACTCCGCATCGGCCTGATTGGCACCGGCTTTATGGGCAAGGCGCATGTGTTTGGCTTCACCTCGGCCCCACGGGTGTTCGAGCTTCCCTGTGATCTGGAATTGCACACCGTCGCCGACATCACCGATGAGGCCGCCGCGCGGGCGGCGCAGACTTTGGGCTTTGCCCATGCCACCTCTGATTGGCGCACCATCATGGCGGACCCCGAGATTGATCTGGTGTCGATCACCGCGCCCAACGCCTTGCACAAGGAAATGTCGCTGGCCGCGATTGCGGCGGGCAAGCATGTGTATTGCGAGAAACCATTGGCCCCGATGGCGGCTGATGCGCTGGAAATGACCCTCGCCGCCGAGGCTGCGGGGGTGAAAACCCAAGTCGGTTTCAACTATCTGTGCAACCCGATGCTGGCGCTGGCGCGGGATATGATTCAGGCGGGCGAGTTGGGTGAGATCAGGGGTTATCGTGGTCTGCACGCCGAAGATTACATGGCGGATGCCAACGGCCCCTATGGCTTCCGCCACGACCCGGCGGGCGGTGGGGCTTTGGCTGACATCGGCTCTCATGCCCTCGCCACCGCCGAATTTCTGTGTGGTCCGATTACCCGTGTGATGGGCGACGTTGTGACAATGATCGCCGAGCGTCCCGATGGGCGCGGCGGTCGCAAAGCGGTGACAGTGGACGATGTGGGCCGCGCCTTCCTGCGGTTTGAGAATGGCGCAACAGGGTCGATTGAAGGCAACTGGATCGCCACCGGCCGCAAGATGCAGCATGATTTTGAGGTCTACGGCACCAAGGGCGCGCTGGCGTTCAGCCAAGAACATTTCAACGTTCTCAATTACTTCTCTACCGCTGATGCCAAAGGCCGACAAGGCTTCCGCCGCATTGAAGCTGGGCCAGATCACGCCCCCTACGGCCTGTTCTGCGTTGCCGCTGGCCACCAGATCGGCTTAAACGACCTGAAGGCGATCGAGGTCGCGGGCTACATCAACGCCATCGCAGGCAAGGCTCCCGAACCGTTCAACTTCCGCAAGGGCCTGCGGATTCAGACCTTGGTGGAGGCTATCCAAGCCTCGTCGAAAGCGCAAAGCTGGCTGGATGTGGTCTAGGCCGCAAAACCGCCGCCACCTGTCGCTGTTCGGATTGACAGTGCCGCGCAAACCCGGTCTTTTGCGCGGGATGGTTCCGGCAGGTGCAAGCTGCGCCGGATGAAAAGGGAATACGGTGTGGTGTAGGCATTAGCCGCCAAATCCGTGACTGCCCCCGCAACTGTAAGCGGTGAGCGAACCTGCAAAGTCCACTGCCCCGATGGGGTGGGAAGGCGCAGGCAAGCCACGACCCGCGAGTCAGGAGACCTGCCATCATAGCCGAAACAACCGACCGGGCGGGGCGCCTGGGGAAGGATGCTATGATGAATACGCACGGGCCCGCGCAGGCCCAAGAACCTGCCATGCGGCAGAGCGCGAAACGTGACCAAATTTTGGTCTGCCAAAGCTGTCGCCACAAAGA
This sequence comes from Cypionkella sp. TWP1-2-1b2, assembly GCF_049896245.1. Taxonomy (NCBI): domain Bacteria; kingdom Pseudomonadati; phylum Pseudomonadota; class Alphaproteobacteria; order Rhodobacterales; family Paracoccaceae; genus Cypionkella; species Cypionkella sp. TWP1-2-1b2. Next base: position 34,441 of record NZ_JAFCTX010000042.1, read on the forward strand.
CAGCCCGTGCCTTCCCGGCCTTGCGCTGCTGGAAAAGCTGCAGGTGGCAGTGGCGCAGGCCAAGGGGCTGGCGGCAGATTTTGAGATTTCCGGCACCGCCTGTATGGCGGGCTGTGATCGGCCCTGCACCGTGGCGTGGCGCGCCACAGGCAAGGCGACATGGCTGTTCGGCGATGTTGACCCGGACGCCGATATTGATGCTTTAGAGCAAGTCACCTTCAATCGGGACCATATCCTGCGGCTTTGAAGTAGTTTCTGCATTCCTGGCTATGGAATAGATCGCAGACTGCACCGACGGCGGTCCAGAGGGCTTGGTAC
>NZ_JAFCTX010000043.1:0-32719 GCF_049896245.1 Cypionkella sp. TWP1-2-1b2
CGCCACCCATAACTCAGCATAGCGATCAAAACTGATCCGGGTCGCCTCTAAAGCCGCAGACGCGAGGTTCTGCGCCGCGTCAACATGTAGGCCGACCGGACTAAAAGGGATAAGCCTTATCGCAGGATATGAAACCAATTTACCGCAACGCGCTGTAAATGTGCTTCGCCAAAGCGATCCCTCACGCCATATCCAACCAAACCTGCCCGTCGCGATAACCGCCCGCGATCACATGGCCCGGAACGCTCATCTCTGGATGCGTCGCAGCCCAATCGCGAAACCGATCGTTGCTGACAATCCGCGCGCCCAAAGCCTTGGCCGATGCCAAAATCACTGGATCGGCGGGCGTGCCCTTGGGCACCACCATCACCCGATCCTGCGGCAGGCCCAAAAGTTTCCCGAAGGCATAGTCGTGCTTATACTTGCCCATCAGTTTATGGCCCGCATTGGCATCAAACACCACGCCCGGCGCATAACCCGCCGCCGTCAGCTTCTCCACCACCGCCCGCACCGAATCGATCTGCGGCACGTTATCCTTCCAATGCATAACGTTAGAGCCATCGACCACGACATATTTTGGCGGTGACTGCTTGCGCGCAAACACGCCGCGCCGGGGTGGGCCGGTCTGCGCAGACACCTGTCGGTGGATCGAATACGCTTCGCGCCCACGCTCCGCCGCCCCACGCGCAAGCGCAGAGCGCAGCAAAAGCCAAGCGCTTGCCAGCAGCGCAGGGCCCGCCAGCATCCCCAAATCCTGCCACCCCGGCATAACAACCGCCAAGACAAGCCCGATCCCCGAGGCCAGACAGAGCAAAAGCGGCACGATCATCACATACTCCCACCGACCATTTGATCACAGGCGCTTACGGGGATTAATCCCGCCAATTCCCAGTAAACCGCCAAATCCTTAAAGAATCCTTAAATCCAGCACCCTACAGCATTGATTTCAAACAGCTAAAAAAGGTCCCGAGTTGGGACCCTCTCCATTTTCAAACCTTAGGCCGAAGATCGACGATCCGCACCGCCTTGCCCTCGCTGCGCGGCACAGAACCCGGCTGGCCAGCTGAAATCTCAATATTGATCCCCCACATCTGCCGGATACGCTTGTGCAGGCCCGCCCCCAGCCGCGCCAGTTCCGCCGCATCTGCCGCCACAACAGCCTCTACCAACACCCGCATCGAATCCAGCCGCCCCTCGCGGCGCAACTCAATCTGGAAATGCGGCGCAAGTCCGGGATACGCCACCACCTGCTCCTCTATCTGAGACGGGAACACATTCACCCCGCGCAGGATCATCATATCGTCACTGCGGCCCCGCATCCGCTCCAACCGCCGCATGCTTCGCGCCGTGCCGGGCAACAGCCGGGTCAAATCCCGCGTCCGGTAGCGCACGACCGGAAACGCCTCTTTGGTCAGCGAGGTCAAAACCAACTCGCCATATTCCCCGTCTGGCAGCAAAGCGCCGGTGTCGGGATCAATAATCTCGGCGAGGAAATGATCTTCCCACAGCGTCAAACCATCCTTGGTTTCCACACATTCCGCCGCCACGCCCGGCCCGATCACCTCGGACAGCCCGTAGTTGTCCAGCGCGTGCATATCGAATGCCGTCTCAATCTCGGCGCGCATCGCGTTGGTCCAAGGTTCGCCGCCGAAAATCCCCACCCGCAGCGCACTTTTGCGCGGATCACGCCCCTGCGCGCGGTATTCGTCCAGGATCGACAGCATATAGGACGGGGTCGAGCAGATCGTGGTGGCAGCAAAGTCCTCAATCAGATTGACCTGCCGATGCGTCATTCCACCCGATACCGGCACCACAGTGCAGCCCATTTTTTCGGCCCCGTAATGAAAGCCCAAGCCGCCGGTAAACAGCCCATAACCGAAAGAAATATGCACCACCTCGCCCGGTCGTGTGCCGCAAGCCCGCATGGTGCGCACCATCAGATGCGACCAAGTGTCGATGTCTTTCGCGGTGTAACCCACCACGGTTGGCTTGCCGGTGGTGCCTGAGGACGCATGCAGGCGCACAACCTTTTCACGCGGTACGGCGAACAGCCCAAACGGGTAATTGGCGCGCAGATCGGCTTTGGTGGTGTAGGGAAAGCGGGAGATATCGCTGAGATGACGCAGATCATCGGGATGCACACCTACGGCTTTGAAGGCGGCGTTGATATGCGGCACATTGTGATAGGCATGGGCCAGCGACCATTTCAGACGGCAAAGTTGCAGCGCCTCAATCTCATCGCGCGAGGCGATTTCGATGGGTTCCAAGGTCAGCCGGTCCGGCGATATATCGAGCATGAGGTCTCCTCGCCGGAGCGGCGGTTAAGCTTAGAGTTGTGCGATCTTGCGCGCAAATCTGGGCATTGTCATGGCGCGTCGCAAAAATAAGCGTGGGCTTTGATCGTAGCACCCGAAAAGCAAAAGCTGCGACGGGACCGGCTCGCCGCAGCTATTTTTCGCACTCAATCGCTTGGCCGATTAGGCGGCCAGCAGATCATGCACCATCGGAATCACCCTTTCGCCATAGAGCTGGATACAGTTGACCAACTGGCTATGCGGCATCGGTCCCGTGGCATACTTCATGTCAAACCGCTGGATTTTCAGATCGCGGATCGTCGCAGCGATCTTCTTCGCCACGGTCTCCGGCGAGCCGACATAAAGCGAGCCATGGTGGACCTCGTCCAAGAACCGCTCTTTGGTGGTGGGCGGCCAGCCACGCTCGCGGCCCAAGCGGCCAAACATGGTTTGATAATGCGGCCAAAGCGCCTCTTGCGCGGCCTCATCGCTTTCCGCCACAAACCCCGGTGAATGAATACCAATCGGGCGCACTGTTTTGCCCAACTGATCTACTGCACGGTGATAGAGGTCGATATAGGGCAAGAACCGTCGTGGATCGCCGCCGATGATCGCCAGCATCAGCTGCAAGTCTTGACGGACCACCCGCACCACCGATTCCGGGCTGCCACCAACACCGACCCAAGTGGTCAGCTGCTTCGGGCCAACCGGAGGATACACGATCTGGTTTTTCAGCGCCGTGCGGGTTTCACCCGACCAAGTGAGCGTAGGTTCGCGCACCAGCTTGGCGAAAATATCCAGCTTTTCCTCGAACAGTAGCTCGTAATCGTCCATCGCATAGCCGAACAGCGGATAGCTTTCGGTGAAGCTGCCACGCCCCAAGATCACCTCAGCCCGGCCGTTCGAGATCGCGTTCAGGGTGGAAAACCGTTGGAACACCCGGATCGGATCATCCGACGACAGCACCGTCACCGCTGTGCCCAAATGGATCTTGCTGGTGCGACCCGCGATGGCCGCCAAGATCACTTCGGGCGAGGAAATCGCGAAATCCGGGCGGCGATGTTCCCCCAAACCGATGAAATGCACGCCGGCCTGATCGGCGACCACGGCTTCATCGACGACATCGCGGATCACCTGATCCATCGGTTTTTGCGCACTCTGCGCGTCCACGGTCACGTCGCCAAAGGTATCAAGGCCAAGTTCGATATTCATATCTGTCTCCCAGAGCGGTGCGGGATCATCCTGCACGGCCATGCTGTTGAGGCAGAGATAGGCGCAGCCGCGCGTATGGGGAAGTCCGCGCGGCTGCACATCAGCTGTTCAGTGGGGATCAGCCGATGTAGCTGCGCAGGGCTGCTTCGCACCCCTCGTCGCGGACGCGGGCGAGTTGTGTAGCAAAAACCGCTTGGAACGTCAGATTATCCGCCAGATCGCCATAGATTGTGCGCTGATCCAGCCAAGCCTGCGGATTGGTTTGGGCGGCTTTGGCGGTGACTTGCAGCGCTTCCCAGTTCGGATCGTTCGGCGGGATATAGGTGCCTTTGTCCGAGGTGCCGGTGCAATAGCGACACCACAAGGCGCTGACGAGCGCCAAGCCATCGCAAGATTGCCCCGCCGCCAGACGGTCACGCAGCGGTGGCACGATGAATTTGGGCTGACGGTTAGAGCCATCAAGGCAGAGACGGCGCTCGGTATCGGCCACTTCGGGGTTGGAGAACCGCTCGACGATTTTGGCGTAGTAATCCACCAGATTGGTGTTCGGCACTGGCGCAATGGTGGGGATGATCTCGGTGGCCTCCAGCTTGTTCAGAAAGCCAAGGATCAACGGATGCGCCATCGCCTCATGCACGAATTCGATGTCCAGCAGACCGCCGGGATAGGCGATGGTGGCGTGGCCACCGTTCAGGATGCGGATTTTCATCGCCTCATAGGCATGCACATCACTGGAAAGCGTGACGCCGACCTTCTCCAACGGCGGACGGCCAGCGGGGAAGTTATCCTCCAGCACCCACTGGCGGAACGGCTCACAGGTGACGGGCACCGGATCATCGCCAAGCCCAAACGCCGCAGCCATCGCGCGTTCACGCGGGCCAGTCGCGGGGGTGATGCGGTCGACCATGCCGTTCGGGAAGGCGACATTGGCCTTGATCCAATCGGCAAGCGCGGGGTCGGACAGCCGGGCAAGGCCAACAACGGCAGCCTCAGTCACATGACCGTTGCCGGGCAGGTTGTCACAGGACATCACTGTAAACGGAGCAACCCCAGCGGCGCGGCGGGCTTTGAGTGCCGCAATGATCGCGCCAAACGCGGTGCGGTGCGGATTGGCGGCGTCGGCGGCGATTTCCGGGGCGGTTGGGTCGAATTCCCCCGTCGCGGGGTCGATAAAATAGCCACCTTCGGTCACGGTCAGGCTGACGATACGGATTTCGGGTTTCGCCATCGCAGCGATCAGCGCGGCATTATCCGGCTGCACCTCGATAAACCCGATCATCGCCCCCACCCGGCGGGCGGACTTGCCTTTCGGGTCCAACTCGATGATCGACGACAGGCAATCCTGCGCCAACATCGCCTCGCGCATCCGCGCATCGCCTTCCCGCACGCCCGCACCCAGGATCGCCCAATCCTGCGCCAGACCCATTGCGAACAGATCGTCCAAATACACTGCCATATGCGCGCGATGGAAGTTGCCCAGACCGATATGCACAATACCGGGGGTCAACTTGCTGCGGTCATAGGCGGGCATTTTTGCAATTTGTGAACTGTCATTCATGTTCATGCCATCCAGTTGCCGCCGTCAACGCCGAAGCATTGCGCGACGATGTATTCGGCCTCGGGCGTGGCGAGGAAAATCGCCATTCCGGTCAGGTCCGCGGCAGTGCCCATGCGGCCAAAAGGCACAGCCGCACCCACTTCGCGCTTTTTCTGGCCCGGAGCCTTGTTCTCATACTTGGCGAAGAAGGCATCGACACCGTCCCAATGCTCGCCATCCACCACACCGGGCGCAATCGCGTTGACGTTGATCTTGTGTTCAATCAACCCCAAGCCAGCGCTTTGCGTCAGGCTGATCACGGCGGCTTTGGTAGCACAGTAAACCGCCACCAACCCCTCACCCCGACGCCCCGCCTGAGACGCCATGTTGATGATTTTACCGACTTTTCCGCGCGCAATCATGTGTTTCGCGGCAGCCTGCATGCAAAACAACGTGCCCGAGACATTCACTGCGAACAAACGGTCATATTCAGCGCGGGTGATCTCGGCAATCGGCGAGGCTGTGAACAAAGCCGCGTTGTTCACCAGAATATCCAAGCCACCCATCTGCTCAATCGCACTTGCAAACCCCGAGTCAATCGACGCCTGCGAGGTCACATCCATCTGCACGCCAATCGCCTTCGGCCCCAGCGCAGCGGCAGCTTCTGCAACAGCCTTGGCGTTGATATCGGCCAAGGCAACCGTGGCCCCTTCAGCAATATAGGCGCGGGCAAACTCCAGACCGATGCCACGGGCCGACCCGGTGATAAGGGCGGTTTTGCCACCCAGCCTCATGCCATGGCCTTTCCGTCAGCGCCAAAGCGGTGTACTTTGCCATCCTGCGGCGACAAGTAAACCGCATCGCCATAGCGCAGGGTGACATCGCCGCCAGCCCGCACAGTCATCGAGCCATGGCCTTCGACATTGACATGCAGGAAGGTGTCTGACCCAAGCAGTTCTGCCACCGAAACAACGCCCTTCCATTTGCCGGCTGTGGTCGAGATATCCACATGCTCGGGGCGCACGCCAATCGTCGTGGCCGCCATCGCCTGCGCATCCGCCCCGGTCAAAAGGTTCATCCGGGGGCTGCCGATAAAGCCCGCGACAAACACATTCGCCGGGTGATTATACAGATCCAACGGCGACCCGACCTGTTCGATATTCCCCGCCTGTAGCACCACGATCTTATCGGCCATGGTCATGGCTTCGACCTGATCATGCGTCACATAGATCATCGTGGTTTTCAGCGTGTGGTGCAGTTCGGTGATCTCCAGCCGCATATTGCCGCGCAAAGCCGCGTCAAGGTTTGAGAGCGGCTCGTCAAACAGAAACGCCGCAGGTTCGCGCACAATCGCGCGGCCAATGGCGACACGCTGACGCTGACCGCCCGAAAGCTGCCCCGGTTTACGCTCCATATAGCTGGTCAGGTTCAAAACCTTGGCGGCGGCATCGGCCTTCTTGGTGGCCGCTTCGATATCCATCCCTGCCATTTTCAGCGGAAACATGATGTTTTTGCGCACCGTCATATGCGGATACAAAGCATAAGACTGGAACACCATCGCTAGTCCACGCTTTGCCGGCGGCAGCGCAGTGGCATCCTTGCCATCAATCTCAATGGTGCCGGATGAGGTATCCTCCAGCCCAGCGATCAACCGCAGCAAGGTGGATTTGCCGCAGCCCGAAGGCCCGACGAACACCACAAACTCGCCATTCTCAATCGTCAGATCGACGGAAGGGATGACATGCACATCACCGAAGGATTTGCGCACCGATTTCAGAACGATTTTACCCATGATGTCCTCACTTCACCGCGCCGAAGGTCAGGCCGCGGACCAGTTGTTTCTGGCTGAACCAGCCCATGATCAGAATTGGAGCGATGGCCATGGTCGAGGCCGCCGAAAGTTTTGCGTAGAACAGACCCTCGGGGGCCGAGAAGCTGGCGATGAACTGCGTCAGGGGGGCCGCATCCGAAGTGGTCAGTTGCAGCGACCAGAACGCCTCATTCCACGACAGGATGACATTCAAAAGCAGGGTCGAGGCGATGCCGGGCAGCGCCATCGGGGTCAGCACATAAAGTATTTCCGAGCTTAGGCTCGCGCCATCCATCCGTGCCGCTTCAAGAATTTCACCGGGGATTTCCTTGAAATAGGTGTACAGCATCCAGATCACGATTGGCAGGTTGATCAGGGTTCCGATGGCGACAAGCCCGGTGCGGGTGTCCAAGAGGCCCGTCACCTTGAAGCCCAGATACATCGGGATCAACACCCCGACGGCGGGCATCATTTTGGTGGAAAGCATCCACATCAAAAGATCTTTGGTCTTTTTGCCGGGAACAAACGCCATCGACCAAGCCGCCGGTATCCCGATGATCAGCGCCAGCACGGTGGAGCCAACCGAGATCACCACCGAGTTCATAAAGAACTTGCCGTAGCTGTTCTGGGTCTGCACCGCCTGATAGGCTTCGGTTGTCCAAGGTGAGGCGAGCATCGCAAACGGCGATTTGATCGCATCACCCTCGGTGTGGAAACTCATCAAGAAGATCCACAGGATCGGGAAGAAGATCAGAAACCCGACCAGCCATGCCCCGATGGTGACGATGACTTTGCTATTGGTTGTTGTGCTGCGTGCCATGATATGTCCTCACGCGTCCAGATTCTTGCCAATCATTCGCATCGCGAAGAAGGCAACGATATTGGCCAGAATGACCGCGATAATGCCGCCCGCCGAACCTGCGCCGACATCGTATTTGACAAGCGACTGGATGTAGACGAGGTAGGAAATTGTCGTGGTCGCAGTACCCGGACCGCCGCTGGTGGTGACGAAAATCTCGGCAAATACGGCCAGCAGGAAAATGGTTTGGATCAGGATCACCACGGTTACAGCGCGGGTCAGATGTGGCACGGTCAGGTAGAAAAACCGGCTCAGCACGCTTGCGCCATCCATCTCCGCGGCTTCTTGCTGCTCACCATCCAAAGATTGCAGCGAGGTCAGCAGGATCAGCGTTGCAAACGGCAGCCATTGCCACGCCACGATGCCGATGCCGATGATCGACAGCAGTGGAGCTTGGCTTAGAAAGTCAAACGGCTGCAGACCCAACCCCTTGGCAATATGGGCAAACATTCCATTCACCGGGTTCATAAACATGTTCTTCCAGACCAGTGCCGACACCGTGGGCATCACGAAGAAGGGTGCTATCACCAGCACGCGGACGATGCCTTGGCCCCAGAATGGCATGTTCATCAACAGCGCCAGCAAGATGCCGCCCACGACAGTGATGAACAAAACCCCCAGCACGATGGCCAATGTGTGCAGGATCGAAGCGATAAAAGTGCGGTCGGTCAGGAAGTAGTAATAATTGTCAAATCCGGCCCAGGTCGTTGGCTTCGGCACCAGCAATTTATAGTCCAGAAAGCTGAAATAGATCGTGGTGACAAGCGGCACGATCATCCACAGAAACAACAGCACGACCGACGGCGCGACCATAAAGCGTGCGGCGATACGCGAATGCTGGGTGGCCATAGGAAACCTCCTCCGATGCAAATTTTGGGAAAGGGCGCGGTCGTCTTGAAGCGACTTGTGCGTCAGGGGCGCTGGCGCTTGGAAACGGCGCTTAGCGCGGAAAAGCGGGGCCACCCTTGGGAGATGCAGCCCCGCCCTCGTCGCTGGTTACTTGATGTAACCGGCTTTGGTCATTTCCGTCGTGGTTAGCTCTTGTGCCGCAGCCAAGGCGTCAGCCGCCGTGGTGGTGCCCGCAAGTGCTGCCGAGAACTGCTGGCCGACTTCGGTCGCAATGCCCGCGAATTCCGGGATAGCGACGAATTGCACGCCAACATAAGGCACCGGATCGACGGTCGGATGGGTCGGATCAGCCGAGTTGATGCTGTCCAAGGTCATCTTGGCGAACGGCACCTTTTGGTATTCCGCATTCGCATAAAGCGAGGTGCGGGTTCCCGGAGGCACGTTGGCCCAGCCTTCTTTCTCAGCCACCAGCGCGGTGTATTCTTTCGATGTCGCCCAAGCCACGAAGACCTTGGCCGCATCTACCTTGGCCGAACCTGCCGGAATGGCCAAAGACCACGCCCACAGCCAGTTGCCGCGCTTGCCCAGACCATTGTCAGGTGCCAAAGCAAAGCCCATTTTGTCAGCAACCGTGCTGTCTTTGCCAGTTACAAACGATGCCGCAACGGTGGCATCAATCCACATGCCGCAATGGCCCTGCTGGGTCAGAGCGAGGTTTTCGTTGAAGCCGTTGTTGGATGCACCGGGCGGGCCGTAATCGTTCATCAGGTGCAGATAGAAGGCCAAAGTATCAGCCCAAGGCTTCTGGTCGAACTGTGGCTTCCAATCCATATCGAACCACTTCGCGCCGAACGAATTCGACATTGCGGTCAGGAACGCCATGTTCTCGCCCCAGCCAGCTTTGCCACGCAGACAAATGCCATACTGCTCTTTCGACTTGTCGGTCATCGCAGCAGCCGCTTTGTCGATATCAGCCCAAGTTGGCGCATCCGGCATGGTCAGGCCAGCGGCTTCCATCAGGTCTTTGCGATACATCACCATCGAGGATTCGCCGTAGAACGGGGCGGCGTAAAGTTCGCCATCCACCGTCAGACCGCCAGCGATTGCGGGCAGCAGGTCGGCTTTGTCCCAAGCTGCGGGCAGATCGTTCAAGCTGACCAGCCAGCCCGATTTGCCCCAGATTGGCACTTCATAGGTGCCGATGGTCAAAACGTCGAACTGACCGCCTTTGGTGGCGATATCGGTGGTGACTTTCTGGCGCAGAACGTTTTCTTCCAGCGTGACCCACTCGACTTTGATGTCGGGGTTCTTGGCGTAGAAATCGTCCATCAGCCCTTGCATACGGATCATGTCGCCGTTGTTCACGGTGGCGACGGTGATCGTGGTTTCGGCCGATGCAAGACCCGCAAGGGTAAGCAGAGCCGTCGCGCCAAGCAGCGCGCGAAGCGTCATGTTCATTGGTATCCTCCCAGATCAGCGATTGAGCATTTCATCGCTTAGTGAGTAAATGCTCACACAAAGGTGTGATCCGTCAAGCCCCTTTTTACGCCGCATCTGCAAAGATTACAGGCGGTTTAGCAACGCCTGCGCGGTCGGCTCGTCCGTGACCAAGCCGTTGATAATTCTAGATTTCAATGCGCCCGCAATGGCCGGAACCTTTGATGCACCCGCAGCAATTCCGATGGATGGCCGGTCCAACCCCGGCGCGACTCTCACTCCACCGGTGCGTGTATTGGTGCCCACGTCAAGATAAACACCGCGTGAGTCGAACACCCAACCTGCCACTTCGCCCACTGCGCCTGCCGCCTGCATCTCGTCCAGCTCGGCGCGGGTGACGAATCCATCCTTGAGCAGTGGCGCATCATTGCTCATCTGGCCGACGCCGACGAAAATCACATCCGCCGCTTGCGCCAGATCGACCACCTTTTTCACCGGACCCAACGCATGAAACGCCGCGTTTTCCTGCGGCGTCGGGCTGATCACCGGCACCAGCATCGGGTAGTGCGGCGCACGCACCTTGTCGGAAATCCGCATCACCACGTCAAAGAACGAGGCCGAGCCATCCGGCGCGATATTGCCGATCAGCGATACCAACCGGTGCTGATCGGCGTCCATCGGCGAGACCGCATCGACCATGCCGCGCATCGCCCGCCCGGTGCCCAAACCGATCACCGAGGGTGCGGGCATCCGCAAAAACCGCTCCAACTCCGCCGCCGCTGCGGGCCCAATCGCCCGCACCCCATCCGAGCCCGGCCCCAGACTGGGGGCCACCCGGCAGCGCAGCAGACCAAAGCGTCGGGTCAGTTCGGCCTCAAGGTCCAGACAGGCCCCTATCGGATGATTGAGCCGCACATGGATCAACCCTTCCGCCATCGCCCGGCTGACCAGACGTTGCGCGCGCTGGCGCGACACCCCCAACTCGGTCGCAATCTGATCCTGCGTCAACCCGCCGACATAATACAGCCAACCCGCGCGGGCGGCTTCATCACTCAGCGTCGGTTCTGGATCGGTCCGGCTCATCTGCGCCCCTTCAACTCTGGCGCAATGTCGTAGAAGTCGGCGAAGGATGCAAACCTGTTATGCGGGCGCGCATCCTCGGGCTCATCCAAGGCCCGATCCTTCAGATGACTGCCCCCGGTAAACCGCCACACCACCATGCCTGCCGCCAACCCCGCGCGGATACCCGTCAAGCTGTCCTCAATCACCAGACAACGCGCCGGATCGGCCCCCATTTTCTGCGCCGCATAGAGGAACAAATCCGGCGCAGGCTTGCCGCGTGCCACCAGAGTCGAGGTGAACAGCTTTGGCCCCGCCAGATGCCCCAGCCCCACCATGTTCAAAGACCGCGCCGCCCGCAGCGGGCTGGACGAGGTCGCGATACAATACGGCACGCCCATGCCCGCGATCACCTCGGCCACCCCCGGCATCACCTTTAAATCGCGCTCAAACCGCTCCAACAGACGGGCGCGATAGTCTTCCTCAAAATCCGGCGGCAGCGTCAGGTTAAACTGTTCGCGGATGGTGTTCATCACCGTCGGATAAGACCGCCCCAGAAAATGCCGCGCCACATAGGCCAGATCAATCTGCACGCCGCGCTCGGCCAAAGCATCAATCAACATCTGCGCCGAGATGATTTCACTATCAATCAGCACGCCGTCGCAATCAAAGATCACCAGATCAAACATCAGAACAACGCGGCCAATCGGACTGTGTCGATGCCGGGCACAATATGGCCTGTGGGCTTGAACGTCGCCACATCCTCACCCGCCACAATAGCATTCACCACCGCCTCCTCCACCGCCTGCACCGCCGCCAGATACAACGGATCAATCGCCTCGCCGTTCACTTCCGTCTTGGTCAGCACCGCCCCCGCCCGGTGCGGCATCGGGCCGGGGTTCGCCGTGGAAAGTGCCAGAAAAATATCGCCCGAAGAATTCCCCCCCGGCGTGCCGCCCCGCCCGATCCCCAAAGCCGCGCGCTTGGCAACCTGACGCAACGACAGCCCCGACAAAGGTGCGTCAGTGATCAGCACCACGATGATCGAGCCCATTTCCTGTCGCCGCAGCCCCCTGTCAAACACTCCCTCCGGCATCAACTGGCCAACCTGCCTGCCCAACACCTGAAAATCCGGCCTGCGCCCGTGATTGGCCTGCACCAGACAGCCCATCGTGTAACTCTGCCCGCCAATCTCAAACACCCGTGAGGCTGTCCCCGTCCCCGCCTTGAACTGATAGGCAATCATCCCGTTGCCGCCGCCGACCGAACCTTCGGCCACAGACCCGCCCTTCGCCGCCCAAAGCGCCGCCACCGCATGGTCAGGCGTCACATGCAACGCGTTGATATCATTCAACACGCCGTCATAAGTCTCGGCCACGACAGGCATCGCCCAGCCGTGATCCTGCGCAAAAAACTCCGCATATTGCTCGATCATCCACACGGTCACGCCATGATGCACCGCGCCGACGCCATGGGTGTTGGTGATGCAGACCGGGCCAATCATATAGCCCGCATCGTCGATCCAATGCGTGCCCGTCATCTCTCCATTGCCGTTCAGCGCGTAATGCCCGGCCCAGACCGGCACTGGCACGCCTTCGTCCGCGCGCGGACGAATGGCCGTCACACCGGTGCGCATCTTCGACGCCGGATCGGTCAGAGTGGTAAACCCCACTGTTACCCCCGCCACATCGGTGATCGCGTTCAACGGGCCGGGGGTGCCGAGAAACGGCAGGCCAAGATCGCGCGCGCGGGGTTTGCTCATCGGAGACCTCTTACTTCAAGCCATCAAGCACGCGGTAAACACATTCGACAAGTACCTTGCGGCGCGGATCAATCTCATCGTCAAACCCCAGCATATGGTTGGTGGTATAGCCCATGCCAAACCCCGCCGCCGGATCAGCAAAGCCAAAACACCCGCCCCAGCCGGAATGGCCAAAACTCCCCGCCCGCGCGCCCTGCTGCATCAGCCCAAAGCCCGCGCCATAAGCCACTTCACCGCCATGCGCCGCATCCACACCCTGAAAGCGCACCTTCGTCGCCTCCGCCAACGCGCCGGGCGACAACAACTGAGACGCGCCCGAGACCAAATCGCCATAGATCAACGCCAAAGCCTTCGCCGTCGCCTGCCCATTCGCCCCCGGTATCTCCGCCGTCCGCCATGCCCGTGTGTTAGGTTCGGTCGGGCGGATCGTCGGATTTTCCCACGCGTTCGGATGTGCCGAGGCCAGCACCTCTGCGATGCCATCCGTCACCCCTGCCCCCTCGATCACCTCTGCCACCCGAGCCTCCTCCGCCTCAGGCAACCCCACAAACATATCCGCCCGCAATGGCCCGGCGATTTCCGACGCTAAAAAGCTGCCAAACCCCTGCCCCGAAATCCGCCTCAGGGGTTCCGCCACCATCATCCCCAACGAAATCGCGTGATACACCGACCGACTGCGCGGTGGCCACAACGGCGCCATCGCGGCCAGTGCCTGCGCATAGGGTGCCCCCGCATATAGCCCCGCCAGATCCATCGGCACCGAAAGCCCGTCCAAGCCGCCCTGATGCGACAAAGCCTCACCTACCGTAATGTGGCCTTTGCCGTTCGCCGCAAACTCCGGCCAATACCGTGCCATCGGCTGATCGTAATCCACAAGGCCCCGATCCACCAACATCGCCATCGCCACCGCCGCGATGCCTTTGGTGCAGGACCATACATTCACCAGCGTATCCTGCTGCCAATCCCGCGCATCTGCGGCATCCGGAGACCCGCCCCACAACTCGGCCACCAGCACACCCCGATGCACCACCGCGACCGAGCCACCGTGCTGCCCCAGCGCAAAGCAATCTTCAAACGCCGCCCGCAACGGCGCAAATTCTGCCGTGGTAAACCCGTGAACCGTCATGTTGCCCCCTTTGCCCATTTTCCCGCAGCATAAGCAGACCACAGCCGCCGTCCACCCCGCCCCACGACACCAGATGTCGGTTTCCTCGACCTTTGCGTCGGAGATCGCCGCCGATTCCACAAAATTCCGCCCAATTTCTGCGCCGCAGCATCTACCCGCGCCCACAAAACAGGCATCCCTCCGCCCGATCCGCTTTTGTAGGCGGCTTCCCGCGCAAGACCGTTGCCGCATTGGCCCCCCCGGCCTTTGCTGCATTTGCTTGGGTCTGCTCAAGCAAAGGGTGTGCGGCAGCGATTGGTTTTGGACGGCCTCGCCACCGCACGTTTGCAACAAACGCTGCCCTCTCAGTATGGACGTTCTTCCCTTGAATGGAAGCGCCAGAGCGGGCCCAACAGGGGACGTAACATGAAACTGACCAGACGCGCGCTATTGGCTTCCGGCATAGCATCTATGGCGCTGCCACACATTGCCTTCGCTGCCGGAGAAACCATCAAGATCGGCGTGCTGCACTCGCTGTCGGGCACGATGGCGATTTCGGAAACCACGCTGAAAGACACCATGCTGATGCTGATTGAGGCTCAGAACGCCAAAGGCGGTCTGCTCGGCAAACAAATCGAAGCGGTGGTTGTTGATCCCGCCTCGGACTGGCCCTTGTTCGCCGAAAAGGCCCGCGAACTGCTGACGGTTTCCAAGGTTGACGTGATGTTCGGCTGCTGGACCTCGGTGTCGCGCAAATCCGTGCTGCCGGTGATTGAGGAGTTGAACGGCCTGCTGTTCTACCCGGTGCAATATGAGGGAGAGGAATCCTCGAAAAACGTGTTCTACACCGGGGCAGCGCCGAACCAACAGGCGATCCCGGCGGTGGATTACTACCTTGAAGAACTCGGCGTGAAGAAATTCGCTTTGCTCGGCACCGACTACGTCTACCCGCGCACCACCAACAATATTCTAGAGGCTTATCTGGTCTCGAAAGGCATCGCCAAAGAGGATATCTTCGTCAACTACACCCCGTTCGGCCATTCCGATTGGTCGAAAATCGTCGGTGACGTGGTGGCCTTGGGTGCCGATGGTAAAAAAGTCGGCGTGATTTCCACCATCAACGGCGACGCCAACATCGGCTTTTACAAAGAACTCGCCGCCGCTGGTGTCACCGCCGACAAACTCCCCGTCTGCGCCTTCTCGGTCGGCGAAGAAGAACTGGCGGGCCTCGATACCTCTAACCTCGTCGGCCATTTGGCGGCGTGGAACTACTTCATGTCCGCCGACACCCCGGAAAACAAGGCGTTCATCGAACAATGGCACGCCTACATCAAAGACACCAAGCGCCCAACGAATGACCCGATGGAAGCGCATTACATCGGCTTCAACATGTGGGTGAACGCGGTCACAGCCGCTGGCACCACAGAAGTTGATGCGGTGTCGGATGCAATGATCGGGCAGAAATTCCCGAACCTGACCGGGACCACAGCCGAGATGCTGCCAAACCACCACCTGACCAAACCCGTGCTGATTGGCGAGATCCGCGCCGATGGCCAATTCGACATCATCTCCCAGACCGAACCAGTTCCGGGCGACGCATGGACCGATTTCCTGCCCGAATCCGCCGTGCTGGAAGCCGATTGGAAAGACCTGAAATGCGGCATGTATAACAAAGAAACCAAAACCTGCGTGCAGCTGAAGTCGAACTACTAAGACGTGCGGAGGGGCCACCCGGCCCCTCCCCTCCTCCCCATCGGATTCCCTTCATGCGCTATCTGCTGGCCTGCCTTCTGGCACTCCTGTTCGTCGCCCCCTTGCGCGCCGAAACCGCCGCCGAAATCCTGTCCGCCAATGCCGCTTTGGTCGAGAAAGCCTCGCGCCAAACCATCGCACCGGTGATTGACGCTTTGGCGGCGAGTGGCGATCCGGCCGCCGCGCAAGTGCTGGAATTATGGGGCAACAAAGGCCTCGGCATCCGCAAATCTGACGGCATCTTCTTCCTAATCACCGCCAACGAAAATGGCTACGCCCTGCGCGACCTGACCGGAGCCGGCGCCGGCCAAGCCCCCAAATCCGACATCACCGAGTTGAAACCCAACGCAGGCGTGCGCGGCATGATCGCCACCGCCTTGGTGCAATTCACCCTGTCCGACCCCGACCGCGCCAAACGCGCCGCCGCCCTGGAATCCATCGCCAAAGACCCAAAGCCGGAGGCCCTCGCCCCCCTCCGCGCGGCCATCCCTAATGAACCCGACGCCACGTTAAAGGCGCAAAAACAGCGCTTGGAACGCCTGCTCACGCTACGCTTCGACCCCGACTCATCCGCCCGCATCGCCGCGATCAATAGCTTCGGTGCCGACCTCGGCCTAGACCTGCGCGGCGCGCTAAACCCTCTGCTGGCAACAACAAAACTAGCCGCCGCTGCCCCCCCAACGACCAACATCGCCCGAGAACTTAAGCCCGGCCGCGACCTCACCGAAACCGAAGCCTACGACCTGCTCGTCGCCGCCAACCTCGCCCCCGCCCGCCTCACCATAGAAGCCGCCCGCACCGCCCTGATCGCCAACCTCGCAGATGGCGCAGTCGGCGGCGTCCCCTTGGCTGACCTGAACACCCAAGCCGCCCGCGATCGCGCCTATACAGCGCTGGAGTCCGCAGGCACCGTCCCACAAGCCGCCACCGATGAGGAAGCGCAAGCCGCGCTTAAAGCCCACCATTTCTACGACATCTACAGCGAGCCCGACCCCGCCGTCACCACAGCCGCAAGCGCCGTCCTCAAATCCATCGGCCACAAAGTCGCCGCCATGCAAGCCGCCGACCTCGCCCTAGACGGCCTGTCCCTCGCCTCAATCTACTTCCTCGCCGCCATCGGCCTCGCGATCACCTTCGGCGTGATGGGCGTGATCAATATGGCCCACGGCGAGTTCATCACCATGGGCGCCTACACCGGCTACGTCGTGCAGCTCTACGTCCCAAACTACACCGCCTCGATCCTGATCGCCCTGCCGCTCGCCTTCGCCGTCACCTTCGCCGCAGGTGTGGCGATGGAGCGTCTGATCATCCGCCACCTCTACAAACGCCCGTTGGAAACCCTGCTCGCCACCTTCGGCATCTCCATCGCCCTGCAACAAATCCTAAAAAACACCTTCGGCACCCAAGCCCGCCCGCTGACCTCGCCCGCATGGCTCGACGGCGCGCTCAGCTTCAACGACGTAGTGTCAATCAGCTACATCCGCATCGCCATCTTCGTGCTGGCCCTGCTGTTCCTCACCTTCTTCCTCTGGCTGATGAAACGCACCCGCCTTGGCCTCGAAGTCCGCGCCGTCACCCAAAACCCCACCATGGCCGCCTCGATGGGCATCAACCCCGACCGCATCAACATGCTGACCTTCGGCCTCGGTTCCGGCATCGCAGGCATCGCCGGCGTCGCCATCGGCCTGTTCGCCAAAGTCACCTCAGAACTCGGCACCGACTACATCGTCCAATCCTTCATGACCGTCGTGGTCGGCGGCGTCGGCAACATCTGGGGCGCCCTTGCCGGGGCTACGATGATCGGGGGGTTGCAAAAAATGATTGAATTCTTCAACCCCTCGAACACCCTCGCCGCGCAAACCTACATGATCCTGTTCATCATCCTGTTCATCCAATTCCGCCCCAGAGGCATCATCGCCCTCAAAGGCCGCGCGGCAGGAGATTGACCATGCAGCCCCAGATGTTCCGCGATACGTCTGGCCGGGAACAGCCAATCCTCCGGGGGAGGATTGGCCCCGGCCACGCAGAAACGGTGGTGCAAACCGTCTCAGCCAGCACCGACAGAGGACAGCGCCTGACCTGGCGGGCGAGAAGCGCCTGCCATGGGCAGGTCAGGCGCAGGCCGGTGGCTTTGGCCACCGGGGTTCCACCGCAAACCTCACCGAATGGCAGGTGCAATGGCACCCGCCAACCTGCTGCCATCCTACACTTCGCCCCCGAAGAGGCACCGAAATGACCCGCTCTTTCCTCACCCGCACCCCATCACTGCTGATCTTCATCACCTGCCTCGCTTTGTTCACCATCTGCGTGACCCTCGCCGCCCACTACGGCCTGATGTCGACCTCCTTCGTGAAAACCCTCGGCAAAACCCTATGCCTCTGCCTCGCTGCCCTCGCGATGGACCTGATCTGGGGCTATGCGGGTATCCTCAGCCTTGGCCACATGGCCTTCTTCGCACTTGGAGGCTACATGATCGGCATGTGGCTGATGTATGCCCGCACCGAGGAAATCGTCATAGCCTCGCTGATGAACTCCGGCCTTCCCGCCACGCCGGAAGAAATCCAGCAACGCATCGCCAGCCAAATCTTCGGCGTCGTCGGTGCCTCTGACCTGCCAACGATCTGGAGCTTTGCCCACAGCCTGCCGCTGCAACTGGCCCTCGTCATAGCCCTCCCCGGCCTCCTCGCCCTGATCTTCGGCTGGCTCGCCTTCCGCTCTCGCGTCACCGGGGTTTACCTCTCGATCCTCACCCAAGCCATGACCCTCGCCCTCGCGCTTTACCTGTTCCAGAACGATAGCGGATTGCGCGGCAACAACGGCCTCTCCGGCCTGCAAAACCTGCCCGGACTAGACGCCACCAGTCAAGACAGCATCAGCCTGTGGTTTTTCTGGGCCTCCGCAGCCGCCCTCGCCCTCGCCTATCTCACCCTCAGTTGGATCGTCTCCGGCAAATTCGGTTCCGTCATCCGCGCCATCCGCGACGATGAGGCCCGCGTGCGCTTCCTCGGCTACTCGGTTGAGGGCTACAAACTGTTCGTATTCACTCTAACGGCAGTCATCGTCGCCCTCGCAGGCGCGCTTTATTACCCACAAGCCGGCATCATCAACCCCGCCGAACTCGCCCCCATCGACTCAATCTACCTCGCCGTCTGGGTCGCCATCGGTGGCCGTGGCCGCCTGTATGGCGCGGTGATCGGGGCCGCCGTCGTGTCCCTGCTGTCCAGCTGGTTCACCGGAGGCCGCGCGCCCTCGATCCCGCTTGGCTTTATGACGATCAACTGGGTCGATTGGTGGCAAGTTTTGCTCGGCGCCGCCTTCGTCTGCGTCACCCTGTTCGCCCCGAAAGGCATCGGCGGCTTGTTCGATCACTTCGCGGGCCTGCACTCCCCCGACCGCAAAGGTGCCCCCCTCGGCCCGGATGATGGATCGCTGCAAGAGAAAGAGGCGCTGGAATGAGCCAACTTCTCGAAGTCTACGGCGTCACCGTCAGCTTTGATGGCTTCCGTGCTATCAACAACCTGACATTCTCCATCGGCCCGGCTGAGTTGCGCGCCATCATCGGCCCCAATGGCGCTGGCAAATCCACCTTCATGGATATCGTCACCGGAAAAACCAAACCCGACTCTGGCTCCGTCACCTTCGGCGAGAAATCCACCTCGCTCCTGAAGCTGTCCGAGGCAAAAATCGCCCGCGCCGGTGTGGGTCGCAAATTCCAACGCCCGACGGTGTTTGAAGACCAAACGGTGTCAGAAAACCTCACCCTCGCCCTGAAAGCCGCCCGCAGCCCGTGGCGCGTGCTCGGCTGGCGAAGCAAACCTGCCGACCACAGCCGCATCGAGGCTCTCGCCGCCCAAGTCGGCCTGTCAGATCACCTCCCCCGCAAAGCAGGCGAACTCAGCCACGGCCAAAAGCAATGGCTGGAAATCGCCATGTTGCTCGCCCAAGAACCCCGCCTGCTGCTGGTCGATGAACCCGCCGCAGGCATGACGCTCGCCGAGCGGGAAAAGACCACCGAACTGCTGGTAGACATTGCCAAAACCCGCGCGGTGGTGGTGGTCGAACACGATATGGAATTCGTCCGCCGCCTGAATCGCCGGGTGACGGTGCTGCACGAAGGCTCGGTTCTGGCCGAAGGCTCGCTTGACCATGTGACGAAAAACCAAGACGTGATTGACGTCTATTTAGGGCGCGGATGATGATCAAAACCGAAGGCCTCACCCTGCACTACGGCGGATCACAGATCCTGCACGGCATTGATTTCACCGCGAAAGCAGGTGAAGTCACTTGCATCATGGGCACCAACGGCGTCGGCAAAACCAGCTTCCTGAAAGCCCTCGCAGGCACCCATATGCGCTCGGCTGGCTCGGTTGAGCTAGACGGCGAAACCCTCGGAAAACTCCGCCCACAAGAAATGGCCCAGCGCGGCCTCGCCGTTGTCCCGCAAGGCCGGATGATCTTCCCACTGCTGACGGTCAAAGAAAACTTAGAGACCGCCTTCGCCCTGCTCCCCAAGCCCGAGCATAAAATCCCGCAGGAAATCTACGACCTGTTCCCGGTGCTGAAAGATATGACCGCCCGAAGGGGAGGCGACCTTTCCGGCGGCCAGCAACAACAACTCGCCATCGCCCGCGCCATGATCATGCGCCCGAAAGTCCTGCTGCTGGATGAGCCGACCGAGGGCATCCAGCCCAATATCATCCAGCAAATTGGCCGCGTCATCGAATACCTGAAAGGCAAAGGCGACATGGCAATTATCCTCGTCGAGCAATATTTCGACTTCGCCTATAACCTCGCCGACCATTTCTACGTCCTGCGCCGTGGCGCCGTCGCCAAATCCGGCTCGCGGTCAGATTTCAGCCGCGAAGACCTGCGCGCCGAAGTTTCGGTCTAGCCGGGAACCAATCGCCACCCCAAACGTTCCCGCATCAGGCTTGACTTCATGCCCGCCAGCCGCCCCTTTGGGCTTGGCCAATTCTGTTACAAAGGGGCAGCTATGTCTGGGGATCTGACGCCACTTCCTGCTCATGTCGGCGGTGCCGCGCGCATCACTATCGGCCAACTGACCGCCGTGGTCGGTGTCGCCGCCGTGTTGTTCGTCGCACAAGACGTTTTCGTCCCCCTCGCCATCGCCATGCTGATCACCTTCGCGCTGTCGCCTTTGGTGACCGCCCTACGCCGTCGCGGACTGCCTTTGCTGTGGACAGTGCTGATCGTCGTCGCCTTGGCGTTCAGTCTGATCGCGGTATTCTCCTTCGTCGTCGCCAGCCAACTGGCGCAACTGGCACAAAATCTGCCGATCTTTCAGGCCAACATCATTCATAAGGTTGAGGGCCTGAAAGCCACTGGCGGCGATCACGGCCTCGCCTCGCGTCTCTCCGATATGATCTCTGCGATCAACACCGAAATCGGCGCGGCTCTGCCCTCGGGCGTCGATAAGCCGATGCCGGTTGAGGTCATCCAATCCTCCAACGCTTTGGCCTTCCTTGAAAATTTGGTGATCCCCCTGATCAGCCCGATCGCAACCGTCGGCCTTGTCATCGTTGTGGTGATCTTCATGCTGCTGGAGCGTGAAGACCTGCGCGACCGCTTCATCCGTCTTGTTGGAACCAACGACCTCTACCGCACCACGCAAGTGCTGGAGGAAGCTGGCGGCCGCGTTGCCAACTACCTGCTGGTGCAACTGCTGGTGAACACGATCTACGCCATCCCAATCGGGGTCGGCCTCTATTTCATCGGCATCCCCAACGCCGTGCTCTGGGGCATGCTGACGCTTGTGTTGCGCTTCGTGCCCTACATTGGTTCTGCCCTCGCCGCCGCCTTTCCGCTATTTCTGGCCTTCGCCGTCTCGCCCGACTGGTCTGCTGTGCTGTGGACCGGGGCGCTGTTCGCCAGCGTCGAGTTGATCACCTCCAACGTCATAGAGCCTTGGCTCTACGGCTCCCGCACCGGCGTCAGCCCGCTCGCCATCATCGTCGCTGCGATCTTCTGGACCTTCCTCTGGGGGCCCCTCGGCCTGATCCTGTCGACTCCGCTCACCGTTTGCCTCGTCGTTCTGGGTCGCCATATCCCGCAATTTGCGCTGTTCGACATCCTGTTCGGCGACGAACCCGTCCTTGCCCCACATGCCAAACTGTATCAACGGATGCTGGCGGGCGATGCGATGGAGGCCACCTTTGGCGCCACCGAGGCGCTCGAAGAACTGGACGTGGTCGATTACCACCAAACCACAATGATCCCCGCCCTTTTATTGGCGCAAGATGACAGCGAACGCGGCGTGCTGACCCCCGAGCAGCAAGACCGCCTCGCCAGCGTCGCCCTAGAGGTCGTCGCAGACCTGCAAGCCGAGATGGAGGCCGAACGTGACGCGCCCTCCGAAACCGCGCTGCCCGGTCTGGGCCTGCGGGTGCGGGTGATCGGCGGGAGGTCCGCGCTGGATGATGTCGCTGCCGCCGTACTGGCGCAAGTGCTGCAAACCGAAGGTGCGGCGGCGCAATTCTCGCCGCATCTCGATCTTGCCCCCTCGCGCCTCGCCGCCCTTGATACCGCCAGTGCCGATTGCCTGCTGCTGTGCTATCTTGATCCGCGCCCCGCCCGCGCCTCGCTTTTGCACATCCGTCGCATCAAGCGCGCCGCCCCGCATCTGCGCGTCGGGGTGGTGATCTTGCAAATGCCCGCCGATCTCGCCGACAGCGCCTCGGGCCCGCGCCATCTGCACGCCGTCTCTCCGGCAAAACTGACCGAGGCAGAAGACATCGGTGCCGATTTCGCCGTCACCAATCTTGAGTCCGCGATGGATGCCGTTTGGCAGCGCAGCGCGCCCAAGCCGGTGCCAGATGCCAATAAACCCATGCCGCGCGTGGTCGCCCGCCGCCGCAGCCAGACCACGGACTGAGAGGACGCCATGTCAAAACCCGATCCAGATCAAGACCTTGCCCGACTCGAATCCCAAATCGCCGCCCTGCGTGACGACATCGCGCATATTGTGACGACCTTGGGCGATCTCAGCCAGATCAGTGCGGAAACGCTGCGCGCCAGCCTCATCGCCCGTGCCGAAGCTTTGCGGCAAGACGGTGCGGCGCGGCTGGCAGACGTGGGCGGCAGCGCCGAGGCGAAACTGGCAGACCTGACCGAACATGCCCGCCGCAATCCATGGCAAGCTTTGGCGCTGGTGGGTGGGGTTGGCCTGCTTCTGGGTCTGCTCTGGGGGCGGCGCTGATGCTGGGCCTGATCAGCCTCGCCGCACGCCTCGCGCTGGCGCATGCGCTGCGCCGCACTGGGCAAGCCTCCGCTCTGTTCGCCGCCTCCGTCATCTTCGCGATCATCGCGCTGATCGGCTTTGCCGCCGCACTCTGGATCTGGCTGGCCCACCTGCTCGGCCCGATCCAAGCCGCCCTGCTGGTCGGAGGCTGTGGCCTTGTGTTGGCACTGATCTTCGCCCTGCTGGCCCGCGCCAAATTCCGCACCGCCAGCCCGCTGCAATCGCCCGCAGCCCAGGCCCTGCTGGCCGAGTTGAAAAGCCACAACGCCGAAGCCAGCCTGTTCACCCTGCTGGGGCCAGCGCTCGGGGTGGCACTTCTGGGCTTGTTTCTGGGCGGGAAACCGAAAGAATAAACAGCGCTTCTCTTGCCCGATGTGTTCGCAAACACATCGGGCAAGGGGTCACTTACACCGCCACCGAAACCCTGCCCATCGGATGCGAGCAACAGGCCAGAATATACCCCTCGGCAATATCGTCATCCGAGATGCCGCCGTTGTGCACCATATGCACATCGCCCGAGATCTTCTTCACCTTACAGGTCCCGCACAGCCCAAAGGTGCAGCCCGACGGGATGTTCAGCCCCGACCGCTTTGCCACCGCCAACACGGTATCCGTCTCACCACAGGCCGCCACCACGCCGCTGTCCGCAAATGTGATCTCTGCCACAGCCCCATCAACTGGCGTCACATCATCCAGCACCGGAGCCTCAGCCTCAGTCGACACCGCCAGCCCAAAGCTTTCTTGATGATAGCGCGCCATGTCATAGCCAAGGCTTTGCAACATCTCGCGCACCGCCTGCATGAACGGCTCGGGTCCGCAGCAGAACACTTCGCGGTCCAGATAATCCGGCGCCATCAGGCCCAGCATGATCTGGCTCAATCGCCCCCGGAACCCCGGCCAAGCCCGGAATGGATCGCTTTCCTCCACCGTAAAGCGCAACTGCAACCCCGGCACTCGATTGGCAAATTGCTCCAATCGCTCACGGAAGATGATCTCTGACGGGCGCTTGGCGGCATGGACAAACACGATGTCCGGCATCTGCCCCGAATCCCACGCCCAGGTCGTCATCGACATCATCGGCGTGATCCCCGACCCTGCCGAGATCATCAGATATTTCTGCGACGGGTGGCGATGAAAGCTGAAAATCCCCGCAGGCCCAAACGCCTTGATCTGCATCCCCGGTTTCAGATGATCCAGCATCCAGCGCGTGCCGACGCTCGTGCTTTGCGCCTTCACCGTAATGGTGATCGACAACGGCCGCGACGGCGACGATGACAAAGTATAGGTCCGCTGCACATTGCCCTTCGGCCCCACCTTTGGGTCTACCGGCAGATCGAGCGTGATGAACTGCCCCGGCTGATAGTCAAACCAAGCCCCGTTCGGCGCGCGGAAGGCAAAGGTGGCGGTGTCATCATTTTCCGGCACCACCATCGAACATTCCAGCATCTGGCTGTCGTTCCAAGGCTCGGTTGACCAGTTCGGACTTGTGTACGGCATGATCTACTCCGCCGCCATCGCGGGCTTGGGGGCCGTGCGTTCAGTCATGGTTTTGCAATACCAATCGACAAACTGGATAACGCCCTCTTCCTGAATCGTCGAATAGGGGCCGGGCTCGTAAGCAGGTGACAGAATACCCTTCTGGTTTTCCTCCACCACCTGACGATCCTCGTCATTGGTGTGCATCCACACGTCGGTCAAACGCTCCAGATCGTAATCCACGCCCTCAACCGCATCCTTATGCACCAGCCAAGTCGTCGTCACCTGCGTTTCGGTGGCCGAGATCGGCAGCACCCGGAACGTAATCGCATGATCGCCCAAGAAATGGTTCCAGGTGTTCGGATAGTGGTAAAACAACAGGCTACCCGCATCATTGAACGGCATCGTCCCCAAGCGCTTGGCCACCGCCGCTTTGGTGTCCATCGTGTAGCTTTCGGCATTGTTCAAAAGCGGCACCCGCGCCAACCGCCATTGCATCGCCGCATCATGAGTGAACCGAGACGGCAACCCCGCCGCCTCACACCGCGTCCAATGCGCCAAAATCTCGTCGCTGGCCTCATCCGGCCCATTCATCGCGCCGATCTTCGGATTGTCCGAAAATGTCCGGCACAACGACGGATGCGCACCGCCGCAATGATAACACTCGCGGTTGTTCTCAATCACCAGCTTCCAGTTGCCGTTCTCCACGATGGTCGATGAAAATGCTACCTTGGTATCCTTCAACCCCGAAGGTGCGAGATAGGTCATCGCCGTCTTCGCCAATTCCGCAATCGGCGGCGGCACTTGCGCGAGGCAAATGAAAACCATCCCACCCAGATCAACGCAATGCACCTTTTTCAACCCATGCTCTGCCGGGTTAAACCTTTCCTGCATATCCCGCGCATATTGCAGCTTGCCGTCCAGATCATAGGTCCACTGGTGATACGGGCAGACCAATTTCGGCCCCGAACCCGTCTCCTTGGCACACAACCTTTGCCCGCGATGCCGACACACATTATGAAACGCCCGGATCATCCCATCATTGCCGCGCGTCAACACCACCGGATAAGCCCCGACCTGCAAGGTCAGAAACGCCCCAGCCTTCGGCAACGTGACCGCAGGGGCCGCAAACAGCCACTCCCGGTAAAAGATCTGCGCGAGATCGGCGTTATAGACGCCCTCATCGCAATAAAGCGCATGGCTCAGCGCATAATCCTTACGGCGCGCGCCCAATTCAGCGTGGATTTCGGCGGGATTCAACATATGGCACCTCGTAGGTCCGCGCCTCCCGCGGGGACAGTTGCATTGGCGGACCGGAGCATTCCGGCCGGGCTGGTCGTCTCGGTGCAAGGCTGGTTTCCGGGCTGCGAAACTGGGCCAAATTGCCCCGCCGTGACACCTTCCCAGAGCATATGCCCCAGTGGCCTCCTGTCACAGCTTAAGTTTCCTCACCGTTGCGGGGGCAGCGCCGGCATTGCACCGGCTTCCCAATTCTCCATGCTTGCGAATGGCACCTTGCCGCTTCAATAAACACGGCTTTCTGAGTCGCGATAGATCATTTGCGACCTCTCTGCACACACCAAAGACGCCGCCGCTTTTCCCTGCAAATCAAAGCCCCAACGCCTGATTCGCGGGCGACCCAAGCACACCCAACCCCCGAAAATACCAAAGGCCCAACCGTTTCCGGTCGGGCCTTAAGGTGTGGTGGTGAGCCGGACGGGACTCGAACCCATGACCCGCTGATTAAAAGTCAGCTGCTCTACCAACTGAGCTACCGGCCCACAACTGTCGCGCTGATTAGGGTGCGGGCCGGATAGGGTCAAGAGACAAAACGCGTGGCTCTGGCAAAAAGCTGCGCTGCGGCGTATAGGCAGGCGATGGAAAACGCCGCCAACAGCCCGAAAAACCCAAGCGCCATTGCCTTCATGAAGATGCATGGCGCAGGAAATGACTTTGTGATCATCGACTCGCGGGGCCGCGAGGCGGTGGTAACGTCCAAGCTGGCGCAAGCCTTGGGCGATCGTCACCGGGGCACCGGCTTTGACCAACTGGCCGAGATCCGCGATTCGCAAACCGCCGATTTCGCTTTGGATTTCTGGAACAGCGACGGCAGCCGCGCCGGCGCCTGCGGCAACGCCACCCGCTGCGTGTCTGATTACATGATGAACGAACTTGCCCGTGACACGCTGACCCTAACCACCGAACGCGGCCAACTCCACGCAATCCGCCTTCCAGATGGCCGCGTCTCGGTCAACATGGGCCACCCGCAACTGGAATGGTCCGAAATCCCGCTGTCGCACGCGGTCGATACCCTGAACCTCCCCCTCCTCGGCAACCCCGCCGCCATCGGCATGGGCAACCCACACTGCGTGTTCTTCGTCGCTGATGCCGAAACGGTCAACCTGACCGTTGAGGGCCCCGGCACCGAGCATCACGACCTGTTCCCGCAGCGCACGAATGTAGAATTTGCCCATCTGATCGCCCCCGACCACCTGCGGATGCGGGTGTGGGAGCGTGGCGCAGGCGTCACCCTCGCCTGCGGCTCTGGCACCTGCGCCACCGTGGTCGCCGCCCACCTGCGCGGCCTCACCGGGCGCTCTGTCACCGTCGAGGCTGACGGTGGCACCCTGCACGTCGATTGGCGCGAGGATGGCGTTTGGCTCACCGGCCCCACCGCACATATCTTCAACGGCACCCTGACACCCGCCTTTCTGGCCACCCTATGAACGCCCCGATCTCAAAGCCCCCGATCTTCGCCACCCTCGGCTGCCGCCTCAACGCTTACGAGACTGAGGCGATGAAAGAACTCGCCGCAGCCGCAGGCATTGAAGGTGCTGTGGTGATAAACACCTGCGCCGTCACCGCCGAAGCCGTGCGCAAAGCCAAACAGGAAATCCGCAAACTCGCCCGCGAAAACCCCGGCGCGCAGATCATCGTCACCGGATGCGCCGCCCAGACCGAGCCCGAAACCTTCGCCGCCATGGCCGAGGTCACCAAAGTCATCGGCAATACCGAGAAAATGCAAGCGGCAACGTGGGCCAGCCTCAAAGCCCCCGACCTGATTGGCATCACCGAAAAGGTGCAGGTCGATGACATCATGTCGGTGAAAGAAACCGCAGGCCACCTGATCGACGGCTTCGGCCGCCACCGCGCCTATGTCCAAGTGCAAAACGGCTGCGACCACCGCTGCACCTTCTGCATCATCCCCTTTGGGCGCGGCAATTCCCGCTCCGTCCCCGCTGGCGTGGTGATCGAGCAGATCAAACGCCTCGTCGACAAAGGCTTCAACGAAGTCGTCCTCACCGGAGTCGATCTCACCTCATGGGGCGCAGACCTCCCCGCCCAGCAGCGCCTCGGCGATCTCGTCATGCGCATCCTGCGCCTTATCCCCGACCTGCCCCGCCTGCGGATCAGCTCCATCGACAGCATTGAGGCCGACGACACCCTGATGGCGGCCATCGCCACCGAGTCCCGCCTGATGCCCCACCTGCACCTATCCTTACAAGCAGGTGACGACATGATCCTGAAACGCATGAAGCGCCGCCATCTGCGTGACGACGCCATCCGCTTTTGTGAAGACGCCAAAAAACTCCGCCCCGACATGATCTTCGGTGCCGACATCATCGCAGGCTTCCCAACTGAGTCCGAAGATATGTTCGCCAATTCCCTAAAACTGGTCGAAGACTGCAACCTAACCTTCCTGCACGTCTTCCCCTTCAGCCCCCGCAAAGGCACCCCCGCCGCCCGTATGCCGCAACTGCAAGGCCCCGAGATCAAATCCCGCGCCGCGCGACTCCGCGCCGTCGGAGACGCCGCTTTGCAGCTGCATCTGCGCGGCCAAATCGGCCAATCCCACCGCATCCTGCTCGAAGGTCCCCGCATGGGTCGCACCGAGCAATTCACCGAGGTCGCCTTTGCGGCAGACCACCCCGAAGGCCAAATCCTCACCGCCACCATTCGTGGCACCAAAGGCGCGCGCCTGCTGGCCTAAGGAGCGGTGGGTTGAAAACCCACCCCACGGCTTTCCTGCAATGCTCCGCTCTGCATAGGATGTCAGATGCCTCCGGCGGGGATATTTGAGCAGAGAGGATGACCAAGATCTCCAGCCCCTCACAATTTCACATTGGCCTAAATATCCCCGCCGGAGGCTTCTCCAGTCCCGGCAGGCCAAACGCCCAAAAGTAAACGCAAAGTTAACAACCCTAACCTAACCCCTTGATCCCAAATAGCCCCAGCCCCTGTCCACGCGTGGACACGCCTCAAATCCGAAACCCCTCCGGGATCAAATCCCGCCCCTCCAACACCAGATCCACCATCACCTCCGCCACCTTGGGGGCCATGCCAAAGCCAATCTTGAACCCGCCATTGGCGACAAAATGCCCCGCCCGCCCCGGCCAAGCCCCCAACAACGGCGCGCGAGACTTCGCCCGCGGCCGCACCCCCGCCCATCTCTCTACCACCTCAGCCCCCGCCAGCACCGGCAAAGCGGCCACCGCCCGCGCGTGCAAATCCTCCACCTGACGATCGACGCCCAGATGATCCCAAACCGCCTCAGACGTAGACCCCACCGCCACCGTCCCATCGACATGTGGCACCACATGCAGCCCATCGACAAACAACTGCGGCAACTCTTCCGCCGGATAGCGCAGCAAAATCGCCTGCCCCTTCACTCCGCCGCCGACAACCCGCCCCAAATCCAAACCTAAGCTGGCCAACCCCGCCAACCCAGTCGCCCAAACCACCGGACCGACCTCCTCCGCCTCGCCCACCACAACCTCCCCCCCCGCACCCTCAATCGCCACCACTAAAGCCGCACAGGCCATCCGAGGCTGCACCCGCGCGCTCAAAGTATCCTCAACCAGCCATCCCGACGGGCTGAAAGGCTCCCACGCCAATCCCGTCGCAGGAACAACACGCCAAACCGCCTCGCCCCGCCACAACCCTTCCGCCGACACCCCACGCGCCCGCGCCAATTCCACAGCAGCCGCATCCGCCAAAGGCTGCAACCGTCCAACCCTTCCATAGCCCGACACCAACCCCGACGCTGCCTCCACCGCCCCCCACCAGTCCGCAGCCATCAGCAAACTGTCCAACTGAAACGCCTTCTTGCCGTTCCAGCTTTCCGGCACATGCGGGCTAAGCGCCCCGACTACACCGCCCGAAGATCCCGCCCCCACCCCAACCGCCTCAATCACCCGCACGCACGCACCCCGCCGCGCCGCCTCCCATGCCACCGAAAGCCCGAAAATCCCTGCCCCTCGCACCGTCAGATCTACCCTTGCCATTCCAACCTACCTTGCCCATGGTCCGCCCGACCAAGGGCATATGACAATGACCACCTCCCCACAATCTGCCCTAAGCTGGCAAGACGGCGTGATCCCCGTCTCGACCCGCTTCGACGACCCGTATTTCTCCAAAAACGACGGCCTGTCCGAAACCCGCCACGTTTTCTTGGCTGGCAACGACCTGCCCGCCCGCCTGACCCCCGGTTTTCACGTCGCTGAACTGGGCTTCGGCACCGGCTTGAACCTGCTGGCCCTGTCGCTGATCACAAAAACCTCCACCCGCTTCACAAGTTTTGAGGCCTTCCCCCTCGCGTCAGCAGACATCGCCCGCGCGCTGGATCACTTCCCCGAAGCCCGCGCCGTGGCCGACCCCTTACTGACTGCATGGTCCAACGGCCAAACCAGTTTCCATCTCGGCAACATCCAAGTCGAAATCATCCTGGGCGACGCCCGCGACACCCTCGCGAAATGGCCCCACAAAGCCGACGCATGGTTCCTCGACGGCTTCTCGCCCGCAAAAAACCCCGAACTCTGGTCGCCAGACATCCTGGCGCAAGTCGCCCGCCACACCGCCACAAACGGCACCTTCGCCACCTACACCGCCGCAGGCCATGTCCGTCGCGCCTTGCAAGACGCTGGCTTCCAAGTAGAACGCCGCCCCGGCCATGGCCGCAAAAAGCACATGTCCGCAGGAACGCTGAAATGAACAACCGCAAAGGCATCCTGCTGATGATCGCCGCCATCGCGGCCTTCGCGGTGCAAGACGCTCTGTCGCGGCTACTGGCGGGCCAATACAACACGCTGATGGTGGTGATGATCCGCTATTGGGTGTTTGCCGCCTTCGTGATCACCCTGGCCCTGCGCCGTCCCGAGGGCCTCCGCGCTGCCCTGCGTTCTCGCCGCCCCATAGCCCAAGCGCTCCGCGCCACCCTGCTGGTGGTGGAAATCTGCGTCATGGTCTACGCCTACACCCTGATCGGCCTGATCAACGCCCACGCGGTGTTCGCGGTCTGCCCGCTGATCGTCGTTGCCCTCTCCGGCCCGATCTTGGGCGAGAAACTGACATGGCAACGCTGGGCCACCGTCGGCATTGGCCTGATCGGCGTGCTGATCATCCTGCGCCCCGGCCAAGGCGTGTTCTCTTGGGCCGCCCTCCTCCCCCTGATCACCGCCCTGTTCTTCGCCGCCTACAGCGTGCTGACCCGCCTCACCGCGCGGGACGAGGCGTTTTTCCCCAGCTTCTTCTGGCCCGCCTTCCTCGGGGCCATCATGATGACCGCCCTAGGCCTGCCGCAATGGCAACCGATCCAAGCCCAAGACTGGCCGATCTTCGCCACCTATGCCGTGATCTCAATCCTCTCCAACTGGCTGTTGCAGAAAACCTACGAAGTGGCCGAGGCCTCTGCCGTGCAACCCTTCGCCTATCTGCATTTCGTGTTCATCGCCCTCTTAGGCATCACCTTCTTCGATGAACACCTCGCCCTGCCCGTGCTGATCGGTGCTGCCCTGATCATCGCCGCAGGCATCTACTCGCTGTGGCAGACCCGTGCGGCCCCCAAGGTATCCCCATGAAAACCGAACAAAATCTGAAACTCGGCATCTGGCTGATGGTCGCCAGCACCGTGGTGTTCGCGCTGCAAGACGGCATCTCGCGGCACTTGGGCGGCTCTTACAACGTCTATATGGTGGTGATGATCCGGTTCTGGGTGTTCGCCGCCTTCGTCATAGCCCTAGCCGCCCGCAGTCCCGGCGGCATCCGTGCCGCCACCCGCACAAGCTTCCCCGCCCAGCAAATCACCCGCGGCGTGATCCTGGTGGCCGAGGTCTGCGCCATGGTCTTCGCCTTCATCAATCTGGGCCTGATCCAAAGCCACGCGGTCTTCGCCTGCTACCCCTTGCTGGTCGCCGCCCTCTCTGGCCCGGTCTTGGGCGAGAAAGTCGGCTGGCGGCGCTGGACCGCCATCGCCATCGGCTTTGCGGGCGTGCTGATTATCTTAGAACCGGGCTTTGCCGTGTTCTCACCTTGGGCGCTGATCCCCTTCATCAGCGCCTTCATGTTCGCGCTTTACGGATTGCTCACCCGCTTTGTCGCCCGCAAAGACCCTGCCTCGGTGTCGTTCTTCTGGACAGGCGTAGTCGGCGCCGCCGCAATGACCCCGATTGGCCTGTGGCATTGGCAACCGATGCTGCCCGCCGATTGGCTCTGGATGGGTGCCCTCTGCTGCACCGCGATCATGGGGCATTGGCTGCTGATCAAAGCCTATGCCGTGGCCGAGGCCTCCGCCGTGCAGCCCTTCGCCTACCTGCAACTGATGTTCATCGCCCTACTCGGCGTGTCCCTGTTCGGCGAGACCCTGCGCCCCAACGTCGCCATCGGAGCCTGCGTCGTCGTCGCCGCCGGCCTGTTCACCCTCTGGCGTCAACGCGTGAAACAACAAGAACCGCCGCAGGTCTGAAGCCTCCGCCTCACCACACGCCACGCCGCCCCGGACCCGATCCGGGGCCTCAAATCAGCTTGCCAGCCGAAATATCCGCCCATACACATCGCCCTATGACAAACCCATCAACACCCCCCGAGCAACGCAACCTACCCTTCGCTTTTGGCGGTGGCGCGATCATCGGCACGCTTGGCGGCCTGATCGGTCTGGGTGGGGCAGAGTTTCGCCTGCCGCTGCTGATCGGCGCGTTCCGCTTTCGCGCCTTAGAGGCAGTGATCCTGAACAAAGCGATGAGCCTTGTGGTCGTCGCCACCGCCCTGCCGTTTCGCGTAAGCACCGTGCCGTTTGACCAAGTTGCCGCACATTGGCCGATCATCGTGAACCTGTTAGCAGGCAGTCTGGCAGGGGCATGGTGTGGCGCAGGATGGGCGACACGGCTCAAGTCTGAGACGCTCTACAAGGTCATCGCCTCTAGAGCAAGTCGCCGTTCATATGATTCAGGCTTCCCATCTTGGACGGTTTCTGATTCCCTGATCTTTCCAGATATAGGGGATCGAGATGGGCAAATCACATCCTATGGAGCTTC
>NZ_JAFCTX010000044.1:0-31425 GCF_049896245.1 Cypionkella sp. TWP1-2-1b2
CTCCGCCAGATAATGCGAGCACGCTTCCTCGTCGGAAAACCGAGCGTCGAACGCTTGGCGGGACATAGGTTTGTCATTTTTCCATCTGGCTGGCATGGGTAGAACAATACCAGAACATTTTAAGTTGGCAAGCCGCGTCGCACTACATCATGTGCCGCCGGATCAAAGGGGATAAGCCTTACCTGAGCATTTTGCATCGAACCTGAGCATGATGCAAAGTGAAGCTCTTGTGCTGCACAAAAGGTATAAATACCTAAATACCGCTTTGACTAAGCCGAAGCAGAAAAGAGCCGGCTACCACCCTAACTCACGCCCGCTCCGGAAAAACGGTGCGGGTCATGCCCACGGCAAAGCCGCGCCGTCGCAGGACGTCGTAGTCGCTGAGCATCCGGACGACCGTTGCGCTCTCCGAAAGCGCATTTACTTCGTCTGCTGCACGCGCCGGATCAACCGTCGCGTATTCCACCACCGGCGGACAGGGCAAGCTGCTTGAACCGCAGGAACTGGCAATCCGTCTGTGCGATGCGATTCAGCGCAAATTTTTTAGTCACCGGTTACGTGACAAAGTAAAGTGATGAGCCAAGTTTGGTGCCCATCCTTCAGCGCTGTACTCACCGTTTGAGCAATCCTCGAAATAACCACCGCTAAAATGGCCACTCGAAATCTTGTGCAGGGCGTTAGTAAGTGCATCGACATCGGCCATGCTGTTGTACATGCCGAAGCTTGCGCGCACCATTCCGGGCATGGCGCTTCGATTACCGGCAGCCATTCCTGACCTGACTAATTGAACTTCGTCTCGGTGCATACCAAGTAAGTTGATCATATAGGGATGCGCGCAGAAGCAACCGTTTCTCACTCCGATCCCGAATTCAGTTCCAAGAATTGCTGCAACCAAAGCGTGCGGATGCTGCGTAAGATTGAATGCAATTACTCCAAGTCGTTGTGAGGCCCGTAGAGGATCAGCATCTCCATAGATCTGCAAACCATCAATTTGTGCCATGCGATCAAGCGCGTAAGAAGTCAGTTCTGCTTCATGGGACGCGATGCGATCCATTCCAATGGCGCTTAACGCACTGATCGCCGCAGCAAGGGCCACAGCACCCACGACATTTGGCGTTCCGGCTTCGTCCCGATCCGGCGCATCGGCCCAAGTGACGCTGTCAAGCGATACAAAATCGATGGTGCCGCCACCGCGATACTCAGGTTCGCCCTGCTCGAACGTATCGCGCCGGGCGATCAAGGCGCCTGTTCCAAACGGTGCATACATCTTGTGAGCTGACACGGTCGCATAGTCGAGATGAGCCGGGTCAGCCAAGTGGCCCATATCCACACATCGATGTGGGGCAAGCTGTGCACAATCCACCAGAATTTGCGCGCCTGCCGCATGTGCCTTTATCGCCAAGCTGTGAATGTCCGGCACGTAGCCTGTGACGTTTGACGCGCCGGTAATCGCCACGAGCCGGACTCGCCCGGCATGTTTCGCCAATAGTTTCTCAAAATGCGCGGTGTCCAACCGGCCCAATGCATCAACATCGATATGAACAACCTGCGCCCGGGCGCGCCATGGCAGATCATTGCTGTGGTGCTCCATCTGGGACACCAGAACAATATCATCGGGACCAAGTGGCAGCCGATAGGAGAGCTTGTTGATCGCCTCTGAGGTGTTTTTCCCAAAGATGACAATATGGTCGTCAGAGTTGGCACCGACGAAACGCGCCACGATTGAACGAGCATCCTCGTAAGCCTGCGTCGCAATCCGGCTCTTGAAACCACTGCCGCGATGCACTGATGAATACCAGTTCATAAACTGGTTCACCGTGTCCAGGACCTCCCGCAAGACGGGCGTGCTCGCGGCGTTATCGAGGTTGACATAAGGCTGCATGGAGCCGTCGAGCAGTGGGACTTGTTGGTCAATGCCGACAATGCGGTCGCGTAGCGGCAAGAATTGTGCATGGCTGTTGAGCTTGTTCATGGTTTCACCCTTTGTGATAGGTTCGTGTTTCAACGTCGCATGCGCCGTTTGCACAGATTTCATAGGCTTCATCGCGTTCTGCCCAGCCACGCCGGACCAGATAGCGATGTATTTCGCAGCCAAGACACAGACCGAGGACTGCCTCGAGCCACATCAGTGTCAGACAGATCAGACAAATCGTCAGGGGGAGCGGTCCGCGTATGCCCGTGTTCGTGATGATCATCATTGCAAGCGACATGACGAGGCCAAGCGTCCAGGCGAACCGTTTGGGCTTTGCTGAAACCCATTGGGGCGGCTGTCGGCGCGTCATCCAATGGGCGAGCATCCCGACGGGACTGTAGTTGATCCCCGCCATAATCCGAATCAGAAATTCTAAGAAGAATAGGGTCGTGACGATCTGGATCGGCGCATAAATATGGGCAAAGTAGGCGTAGGTGAAAGCTACCGCCCCAAGGGCGAGCGTCAGTCCGGCAGCGGCGCGCACTTGACCTTCTTCGAAGACCCCTGCTTGCAAGGGTTGCCCGTTCGCATCAGCACCGCGAATGACCTCGCCATACACGCGCGCGCCTTCCGTGAATGTGTCGCTTTCATCGGGTGACGTGTTCTGCCGCAAAAGCCCTGCACGAACGAGGAACGGGCGGCATTGGGTGACGATGGCGTGCTTAAGTTTGTCAGCTTGGGCCGAAACGCGGGTCCATTGTGCGGACCGCCCCTGCGGATTTCCCAAGCCGGTCGATTTCAGATATGTCAGTGCCTGGTCCTGTTTGCGCTTCACCGCCAAGTGCACCTGTGGGCCTTTGGCAGCCTGCCACGTCGCCTGCACCTTTGAGGACTGCAGAAGCCAACGCGATGCGCCATCGAAGACGGATCGACCCCGCGTGGTCGTAAATAACGCAAGTGACAAGATCAGCAGAAAGCCGATCACCGGTCCGGATGCGATGACCGACAAAAGTTGGGATACCCACAACGGGCCAGGCTGGTTACCTGCGTCAGTCGTAACAGCGACATTGGCAGCGCCGACGGCTTCAAGACGCACGAGCGCGGCAGCCAGTCGGTCCTCGACTGCTTGTAGTCGCGTCAGGACATCAGATTCAGCCGGGGGCGTTGCAAACAAGTCTTGTAATTCCAGGATCGGCGCAACGGGTTCGGTCATTATTCCTGACATAGACGCGCCGCGCAGAAGCCCTGCAGAAGTCCCTTCGTCTGCCCCTTGCATCATGCTTTGTTGTGGCGACCCGTTACCGCCACCCGGCATTGCAGATCCGGTGCCATCAGCGCCGCCACGCATGGATGCCATCATGGCGCAGGACTTTGGTTGTGCCTCACCGGTCTGGGGTTGCGCGGCCAAAGTTCCATCCTGTGTCGCGCCGGTTCCCGCCATCCAGACTGTTGAAAGCCCGAACCACAGAACAATGACGGCAATGGCCGCAACTGGAATTCTTTTCACTTAACCCTCCTGTGGCTGGCAGTATCCGGGCGGCAAGGTTGCCGTTGATGCGCGTTCTGTCGTCTGAAACCAGGGGCAACGGGCGCAAAATGCGCCCGCCCCAGGTCTGATTTGCCTAGTTGCCCGCAGGGGCCTCCAGCTTTTCGATCCGCGCCGTCAGGCTGTCGACGCTGTTGATGAGCAAATCGAGTTTTGCTTCAAGTCCTGCCGGAACAGCTGCCGGTGCCATGTTGTCCATGCCGGCCATCCCGCCCGCAGGCTTACCGCCCATTGGCATCATCCCCATCATCGGCATCTTCTCCATCATGCTCATGCCCTTCATCGGCATCGCA
Organism: Cypionkella sp. TWP1-2-1b2; assembly: GCF_049896245.1. Taxonomy (NCBI): domain Bacteria; kingdom Pseudomonadati; phylum Pseudomonadota; class Alphaproteobacteria; order Rhodobacterales; family Paracoccaceae; genus Cypionkella; species Cypionkella sp. TWP1-2-1b2. The sequence continues at coordinate 3,752 of NZ_JAFCTX010000044.1, forward strand.
CCATCGCCTGCGGCCATGCCTTCCATCCCGGCCATGCCCTCCATGTCAGCCGTACCCTCCATCGTGGCCATGCCATCGACAGCCGGTTCTTTACCATGGCCCGCAAAGGCGATAGTTCCAGTAGTACTCAGCAGAGCGATCGACAGTGTGGTGACGATTGTCAGTCTACGCATCGTGCATTCCTTTGTTTTGAAGTTGATTTCACAGTCAGAAGTCAGGCGCTTGGTCAGACCCTCGGTGGTCGATACAGCCGCTCGGATACCGTTAGCTGTGCCAGTCTGCGGTGCAGATCAGCCTTGATGGAGGTGCTTCCCGCGGGGGCTGCTATCTCGGCGTGCGTCCCGGCCGAACACTGGACGCATTGTGCCAAACAGAACGCTGCCATCTGACATCTCTCTTGCTGGTTTTTGCTCAGTGCAGCCGCCCCTCTGGCATGCACCATCCGTTCGCCGGAGGGTTGCATTTCGCTTGCGCCGCCAATCATGGCGACGGCGAGAAAGATCAAAAGCAGCACAACCGAGGTGACCGTGAGGTTCATTCCGATGACACCTCCGGCAGGGGTTGCGCCTGCTTTTCCGGCTGCGCGCGCGGGGGCGTCCGGTTCAGCCACAGTTTCAGTGCGCGCAGAGCGGCACTCCCAAATGCCACGACCATGACGGAAACGATCAACAAGAGCATGATTGTAGCCCAATCAGCCAACGGCCAACCGAGGATCATGGTTGCGCCGATACCCCCACCCATGCCGTGCATCATCATTTTGCCTCCTCGGAAGTGACCTGCCGGGCCTCGGGCGCACGACGCACAAAGATGAATTTTAGCAACGCAATGGCCGCAAGCAGCAGGACAAGTGCGGCCAAAAAACCAAGAAGAGGCCCTGAGGTCAGCACGACCAAAACATTAGATGCGAGGCGGCCGAGGAAGACCGCCATATCACCCAGAATATGGCCTAGACCGACGGGGCCATGCCAGCCCCAATCACCACAGCCCATCATGCATTCTCCTTGTTCATGGGCGCGGGCGTCGCCTTGCCATGCCCGTCATTCTGCGCGGCCTTTGGCGGGATGCGGCCCGGGAGCATCCGTTGAAGAACGTCGTTCTGCAGAAAAACGTGATGAAACAGGGCCGCCGCGACATGCAGGGAAATCAGACCGATGATCATCCATGCAAGGGTGACGTGAACCTGGTAGGCCGTTCCGACATCCGCAGGCGTTGTCGAGTGGATGCCAAGAGACAGCATGTTCACATTCGGCAAACCCGGCACATACCAGCAGCAGCCCATCCCGGACGCCATGGTCCATCCGGTGAGAGGAATAAGGATCATCAATCCGTAAAGGGCCCAATGAATGACTTTCGCCACCATATCCCCGAAACCTGCTTTGCCGGACTTCGCAGTTGGTGGCCACGAATAGCTTGCCCGGAACATCAGACGCAGCACGACAAGGCCCAACACGGAAAGCCCTGCATAGGCGTGCAGCAAATAGGCAATCCGTCGGTCGGCAGCGCAACATCCGCTGGAATAGTAAACGGCAAACATCCCTGCCAGCAGCGCAAGAAAAACCAGCGCCGCACCGAACCAGTGCAACGTGACTGAACCGGCGTTCGGCCGTTGTATGATGCCGCTATTCTGCATTGGCGACCGCGCCACGTTGATTTGCCCTTGTCATGGCGTCACGCGCAAGTTGATTTCCCGTCGAATAACCTCGGTCTCGGCGTCAAGATGGACTGCAATGGAAAAGCGCCATGCACCGGCCATGCCCAGATCTGCCTGAAAGCGGTATTGGCCGGGGACGTCGGATGCCAGCGCTTGGACTGGTGCGGTCATAGTCGCCATTCCGTCAGGTGCCATGTCAAGGCGTGTGGCGAATATGACGGCGTCCGTGACAGGTGCCTGTGTGCGCAGGTCAGTGACTACAACCGTCAGGAGCGCACTATCGCCTTGCGGCACATCGGTTTCGATGACCTTGAACTCATAGTCTTCGGGTGCTGCGCTGGCGATCGGTGCCGCGCCAAGGAGAAGGCTTTGTGACAGCACAAGGCTGCACAGCAAACGTGTAAGTTTCATAATGTCGTCCGACTGTGTGAAAACGCTTTCGCGCCCCAAAGCGTAGCATCAACCACGCTCATTATGCCGGTGGCCTCGGGCCACGCGTTTTGGGGCGCGATGCGCCCCATACAGTCAGATTTTGGGAGGTCGTCGCAGCCCGTCGCCATGCGACAAAGCATCTTTTGTGGTGTCTGTCATAGCGAAGACATCCGATGCGAGCTCAGGATGGAGCACGACCGACAGCTCCGGCACCGGGTTTGCAAACATCCCGACACCGCCCGGTAAGGCCATCGGACAGTCAGGCATTTTCGCGCAATCCCTTGCAGGACAGGGTGACCCGTCCGCCATTTCCATCATTGGCGCAGAAGTGGCCGCGGTCAGGCCTGTTTGAGGAGCAGCGATCATGATCGCTGCCAGCAAGATAAATCTGCCAATTATGCCCAGAGCATACTTCATTAAATTTTACTGCCACTCAGCCGCTGTTTTTTCAATACACAAGATGCTGAGCAGAAATCTTCTGGAAGCAAACGCCCTTGGCGAACTCGTGTTCCTCCCCTCTCGTGGTTTGCCAGCAAACCACTGCCGGGCAATGGACGAGTTGGGGATACCTCAGCACTTTGGGCGGGGCGCTCCACTTCCACCTGCTGAGCACACTCTACGTGCGCACCAGCGTCGTGATCACCACGAACTCCGGAACTTGGGTGCGCAGCGTCCAATCCCACTCATGACAAAAGTGCAATTTTGTCATGAGTGCTTTTTGGACCTGTCGCTCGGCGAGCCAAGGCTTTGGGGTCGATGTCGTTCACCTTCGCAGCGCCAATTAGCAAACATGTTGGCGCCCATCGCGCTGACCACCGACCGAAGCATGCATCAGTGGTGATCTCAGATGAAGGAGGCGGGTAGTGCAAGATGGTAATCACCCCATCTATCCAATTAAACCCGCGTTTGGGCGCAGCATACCACATAGAAAAATCGCCCACTGGGACGGCACGCGTTACCGAAGTCTGGAGCCTAACGCAGTCGTGATCTTTTTCTAAATATTAGGCACGCCTTCCCAGGTTGCTCGATTTAGGCGCATCTGCTATCCGGTTTTCATGTTTAGCTTCCGCATCATTCTTTTTAGAACAATTGCGTTGCTTTTGGCGATGTCGGTGGGGCTCGCGAGCGCATCTTCTGCGTCTGCAACCCACACTTCGCATTGTGTGCCTTCAACCGAACGAGTGGGTGTTCAGCATGAGAAATCCACCAAGGAAGTAGCTGCCGAAACTCATTTACACGCGGTCTCGCAGCCCGACAACGCGAATGCCGACGGGGCCGACTGCGAACCCCATTTCTGTTCGGCTGTTTTGATCGGACTGGTCAGTTTTGGTACTGTTAGCCATATGGCAGCGCTTTTAAATACGCCTGAACCAGCAAATTTGCTCGCATTGTCGCGCACCCAAGGTTTGTACCGGCCTCCGAGTCTCTGATCTCGCCACGACGTCACTGCGTCTGACCTTGAATCGCACATGCATGCGAGGTCAACGCCGTTTTACGGCTGAAAATCAGGAATAAACATGAAAATCCTCCTTTTTGCGGCTGCGCTGCCGCTGGCGATTGCTGGTTGTGCGCAGATGCTGCCGACCGAGTCTGTCGTAAATTTTGCAGTTACAGACCCTGCAGCGACGCCCATTGCAATTCCCGCACGCTCTTTCATCACCGGCTTTGAGCCGCGTGTAGCGACAGGCCCAGCATCTTGGCGCGGTTCAAACGACGCGCAGGCACCCGATTCCGAGGGCACAAACTGATGCAGGGCACATTCATCGCAACGATCAGCCTGACGGGCGCATTGCTGCTTTCAGCGTGCGTGTCACCAGATCAGGCGGCGAAACTGGCCAATCCACGTGCGGGGTTCGATAATGTAGGCAGCACGACCGCCGCCGCTACAGGCAAGGAAACCGTCTGGATACAGAGCGGAGCGGAAGCTGCCGCGAACGCAAAGCGCGTCCAAGCCCTCGTATACAAGAAAACGATCAGCGCGGATACGGCCGTGCAGGTAGCACTTCTGAACAACAAGGGCTTGCAGGCGGCCTATGCTGATCTTGGACTTTCCTCTACAGATGTCTGGCAGCAAACCCTGCAACCCAACCCGACGGTCTCTGTCGGGTTGCTTGGGATCGGGGCGAAAGGGCTTGGCGGCTTTCGGGCTATCGAAGGCATGATTGCCAACAACATCCTGTCTCTGGTGACGCGCGACAAGCGGCGCGGGATCGCGGACATTCATTTCAGGCAAGCACAACTGGTTGCCGCCGAAGCAACGCTGCGGGTGGCCACTGACACTCGGCGGGCGTGGGTCGAAGCCGTTGCAGCCTATGAAGCGGCAGGCTTGATCGCACAGGCGCAGGGCACTGCGAATGCGGCGTCGGAACTGGCCGCGCGTCTGGGCGAGGTGGGGTCTCTCAACAAGGCCGAGCAGGCCCGCGAACACGCGTTTTACGCCGAGCTCACCGGGCAACGTGCGCAGGCCAAACTGGCGGCAGAACTCGCCAAAGAAGCGCTGACCCGGCAAATGGGGCTTTGGGGGGCCGATGCGGTGTATTATGTGCCCAATGCCCTGCCGCAACTGCCCCGCTCCATTGCCGCTCGCCCAAAGATCGAAGCCGAGGCGCTTGGGCGCAGAGTAGATTTGGCTATCGCGAAGTTGGAACTGGATGCTGCGGCTCGGAAAAATGGCCTAACCGATGCGACCCGTTATGTGACGGATCTGGAGATCATCGCGGGCTTTGAGGCAGAGCGTGAAGCCGAGGATGGGGAGGTATCCATCGAAACCACACCGCAAATCGAGGTTGAATTCGACATCCCGATTTTCGACAGTGGCAAGGCTCGCAAGCGCAAGGCTGAGACGGCCTATATGCGAGCGGCGAATGAACTGGCGGAGAAGGCCGTGAACGTGCGGTCCGAGGCAAGGTCCGCCTACCTTGCCTATACGGCAAGCCACCAGATTGCCCGTCATTACCGCGATGCCGTGCTGCCGTTGCGCCGCACCATCGAGGAGGAAGGGCTGCTCAGCTACAACGGCATGATCACCAACACGTTTGAATTGCTGGCGGACACGCGGGCGCGGTTGAACAGTAACCTGCTTGAGGGCAGCGCGCGGCGGGATTTCTGGCTGGCTGACGCGAACATGGTGGCCGCCGTCTATGGCGGCGGGGCTGCCGCCGGTGGCGGTGGAGAAAGTGGCGGAGGTGTCGCCGACGAGGGCGGTGCCGGACATTGATCACAGGAGCAAATGCAATGAACAGACGTCAAATACTCGGCGCCGGTGCCGCGCTTGTCTCGACCGGTGCCTGGGCGCAGACCACAAACGTGGGGCTGCCCGAAGCGCCGCTGATGGACACAGCCAAAACCCAGCCACCGCTGCGCCCGTCAACCGGGCCGGACTATAACCCCGTGGTCACGCTGAACGGCTGGACGCTACCTTGGCGGATGAACGGCAACGTCAAGGAATTCCACCTTGTCGCAGAACCGGTCGAACGGGAATTGGCGGAGGGAATGACCGCCTATCTGTGGGGCTACAACGGCCAGTCTATCGGACCGACCATTGAAGCCGTAGAAGGCGATCGGGTCCGGATATTCGTGACGAACCGCCTGCCGGAGCATACATCCGTTCACTGGCACGGGCTTATCCTGCCATCAGGCATGGACGGCGTAAGCGGTCTTAGCCACCCCGGCATCCCGCCCGGTAAGACCTTTGTCTACGAGTTTGATCTCGTGAAAAGCGGCACCTTTATGTACCACCCACACGCCGATGAGATGGTGCAGATGGCTATGGGGATGATGGGGATGTTCATCGTCCATCCGCGCGATCCCGCCTTTATGCCGGTTGATCGGGACTTTGTGTTCCTGCTGAACGCCTATGACATTGATCCCGGCACCTATGTGCCCCGCGTCATGACCATGACGGACATGAACTTGTGGACATGGAACAGCCGAGTGTTCCCCGGCATCGACCCGCTTGTCGTCAACCAGGGAGACCGGGTCCGGGTGCGTGTCGGCAACCTGACGATGACCAACCACCCGATCCACATGCACGGTTATGACTTCAAGGTTACCTGCACCGATGGCGGCTGGGTTCCACCAACAGCTCAGTGGCCCGAAGTGTCCATCGACATCCCCGTCGGTGCGATGCGGGCTTATGAGTTTGATGCAGTGCATCTGGGGGACTGGGCCATCCATTGCCACAAGTCGCACCACACCATGAACGCGATGGGCCACGATGTGCCGACGTTCATCGGCGTCGATAAGCGCAAGCTGACCGGCATGATCCGCGAACAGCAGCCGGAATACATGCCGATGGGCACCGCCGGAATGGCCGATATGGGCGAGATGGAAATGCCGCTGCCTGACAACACCATCCCGATGATGACGGGCTGGGGTCCGCACGGGCCGATTGAAATGGGCGGCATGTTTTCGGTGGTGAAGGTGCGTAAAGGCATTTCCCGGGACGATTACGCCGATCCGGGCTGGTACGAAAACCCGCCCGGCACGCAAGCCTACGAATGGACCGGCGCTGTGCCGGACGTCGTGACGAAAGACGATGCTGCCACCCACCTGACACCGCGTCCGGCAAGCAGCATTGAAGGTTAATCAACCCGGCAAAGTCCGGAAATTTGAGGAACGACAGATGAAATCTACCCTACTTGCGATGACAATGATCCTTGCGGCAACACCGATGGCATTCGCCGCGGGTACGCACAAAGGTGGTCATGACGGCATGATGGATATTGGCCAAGCGGCCGAGGCTGGCACCGAAACGCGGACCATTCAGGTAAAGCTGATGGAAACTGAAGAAGGCGACATGGTTTTTGAGCCGCGCGTTCTGGATTTCAAGGCCGGTGAGACCGTTCGCCTGGCCATCGAAAACGTCGGTGAAAATGAACATGAATTCGTCATGGATACTGTTGCCGCAGTCGCTGAACACAAGGAGCTCATGAATGAATTCCCCGAAATGGAGCATGATGATCCGAATGCGGTTCGTCTCGCTCCTGGTGAGAAAGGCGAAATTGTCTGGACCTTCGCCAATGCAGGCAGCTTTCAATTTGCCTGCCTGATCCCCGGCCATTACGAGGCCGGAATGCACGGCGCACTCAGCGTCAACTGAACCTCCCCCAACACATTCAAAGGATTATTCAATGAAACTGACACGCATCCTTGCTCTATCCGCTACATTGTTCGCCATCACTGTATCGATGGCATCGGCGGAAACTTTCACTAAAGGCGTGGTGAAAAAGATCGACGCAAAGGCGGGCAAAGTGACCATCATCCACGAAGAGCTGGTGGACCTCGACATGCCCGCCATGACCATGGTGTTCCGCGTGGCCGACGCTGCCATGCTGGAGACCCTGAGCGAGGGCAAAGAGATCGAGTTCGTTGCTGACCGTGTCGAGGGTAAGCTGACCGTGACAAAACTTCAGTAACTTTGAGCGAACTCCCACGAATAAGCACTGAAAGCTTCAACGGGTCGTCCGCTGCCCGTTGAAGCAACAAAAATCAGCTACATCGCCAGAACTGAGCAGCCTCCATCGATCCTCAAGACTTATCCTGCCATAGGCAGCAAAAAGCGGTTTAGCGGAGGCATGTCCGCTAGCATGGGTATAGCGAAAACCAACCCGATATTAATCCGTGAGACCACTGACATGACAGTAGCTGACCAATATCACGTTTATGTCCACGCCATCAACAGAGCCCATCCTCAGCTGACCGTTGGCGTGGTCGCATTGGTGAGGAAGGCGTCGAATGGCTTCTGAGTCAGACCATTCGGGCCGGGCGGAAGGCCGGTGCCATCGACGAGGACAGCGTCACCCCTGCCCAGAGAAGTCCGACTGAAAGTGATCGCGAAGACCGTTCAGGAAACGCCATCCAATGCCACGCACTGAAGCCGCGCGACGATGGCCGATGGGGTGGGCATATCGCCCCGGGCTGCCGCTGAAGAAGGGGCGCGCGGCGACCATGACCCACGACTACAAGCGCCATGGCATCACCACGCTCTTCGCCGCGCTGGACGTCAAGTCGGATCTGGGCATCGGGGAATGCATGCCGCGCCACGCTTTAAGCTGCATTTCACGCCTACCAGCGCGTCCTGGATGAACCTGGTCGAGCGCTTCTTCGCCGAGATCACTGCAAAGCGCATCCGACGTGGCAGCTACTCCAGCGTCGAAGATCTCGAAGGCGCGATCTACGACTACCTGCACCACAACGCCAAGCCGAAGCCCTTCGTCTGGAGCAAAAAAGCCGAAGACATCATCACCCGCGAACGCTGCGCGCTTGGAGCACTCGATGAAATCAGAGGAAACAGGTAGCGAGCGTCAGATGAAGAACATTAGCTGGCAAAAATAGCGCAACTCAACTGTATCAGACGGAAGCAGCCTATGTTTAATGCAAGATTAGTCGGCGGGATAGCTGGTGAAGACCGTGTTTTGCCGTCTCAGCCTGATTGCTCTGCAATGGGCCTGTTTGGAAAGTCCCGGACAGGCCTTTCGGCGAAGGGGTGCCGTTATGAACAGACGTTCCGCTTTGCTTTCCACCTTGGCGCTGGCCCTGATGGCCAAACCGGCTTTTGCCCGCCCGCCGTTCACGCTGGGGGCTGATCCGGTGCCTTTGCTGTCGCCACCGTTCAAGGATGGCGAAGGGCGCAACCTGATGCTTTCTGATTTTGCGGGCCGCGTCGTTTTGCTGAACATCTGGGCCTCGTGGTGTCCACCCTGCCGCGAAGAAATGCCCGCGCTCGATGCGTTGCAAAGAAAACTCGGAGGGCGTGATTTCGCAGTTTTGCCGATCTCCATTGATACAGGCGGGATCGACGCCGCACTCGGGTTTTATAAGGAAACCGGCATCCGCGACCTAGGGCTGTACTGGGGCGAAGATATCCGGGTGCAACTGGCTTTCGCAGCATTCAGCTTGCCCACAACGCTGCTGATCGACCGCAAAGGGCAGGAATTGGCACGTATCTTTGGGCCCGCAAAGTGGGACAAGCCTGCGGCAATCGGGCAGATAGAAAGCGTCATCGATGCGGGGTGATGGCATTTCTGAGAGCAATGCCACATGACCGTCCTTGCCGCCTGTTGGCTGCTGCTCGGATCGGCATTCCTGTCGGCCACACTTTTGCCCGGCTCGTCCGAGGCCGTGCTGTTTGGCCTTCTGGCCAGCGGTACGGGACAGCCCGCGCTGCTTGTCACCGCGGCATCGCTTGGCAATATTGCCGGTGCGGTTGTGAATTGGGGCATTGGGCGGTATTTTCTGCTTTTCAAGGACCGATCATGGTTTCCGATAAAGGATGCCACCAACGCCCGCGCACAGGCCTGGTTCGCCCGCTATGGCATCTGGTCGCTGTTGCTGGCGTGGGTGCCTATTGTCGGTGATCCATTGACACTGGTGGCCGGCATCATGCGGGTGCCAATCGGGCGGTTTTTGATCTTTGTCGCTGTCGGCAAAGTGCTGCGATATGCGCTGATCGTGATGGCCTGGCAATACTGGCCCGCGTGAAGCTGGCGGCGTGGCGCTTAAACTTTGTTACAGGCCATTGGAAAAGCCGCCAGTTCGGTCTGGATGATCTGCGCTACATCTGCCGCCGGGATGGCCCCCAGGAACACGGTGCGACCGATGACCGTCGATGGAGTGCCGTAAAGACCAAAGACCGCAGCAATCGCTTTTGATGTGTTGAGTGCTGCGGTAATCTCGGCACTTTGCATATCAGCCACAAGGCGCGGCCCATCGAGGCCCAACTGCTCTGCCATCTTGTTCACCAGATTAAGGTCGGTCACCATACGCGTCCGCATCAGCCGCGCTTGCATTGCGGCATAGCCACCTTGACGGTCGGCGGCCAGAACGGCCTGACTGGCGATGGTGGATGCAGACCCAAGCAAAGGCAGTTCATGGCGGATGATCCGGATGGTGCCGGAGTGGCTTGCATCATAGTCGAGCAGGATTGCATCCAGCACGCGGCAATTCGGGCAGTTGAAATCGGAAAAGAATGCGATGGGTAGGCGTTGGTCGGTTTGTCTGCCAAACAGCGCGGCGCAAGGATCGGCGCGGGCCGCAGCAATGCGCGCGTCTTCTGCGGCATCAGCGGGTGCTGCCCCGTCCAGCCCGACGAGCAGGCCAGCACCGGTCGACAGCGCGCCCGCTGTTTCCAGTTCGCGAAAGGGGGATAGCCCTGGCAGGTCGCGATAGGTCAGTCGCGCGGTCCATAGAATGGCAAGACGAGGTGCGCCAATCACCCAGCCCACAACGGCAAGCAGGCTGCCTGCAATGACGGCCCGCCGCTGCCAAGGTGGCGGCGCTTCGGTCACAGCACGACGCGCCGCAGCCGGAGGGCGTTGGTGATGACCGAAACCGACGAAAGGCTCATCGCGGCCGCCGCGATCATGGGCGACAGGAGGGTTCCGGTCAGCGGATAGAGTACCCCCGCCGCAATCGGGATGCCTGCCGCGTTGTAGGCAAAGGCGAAGAACAGGTTCTGCTTGATATTGCGTAGCGTTGCCTTGGCCAGTTTGCGTGCCCGCACGATGCCCATCAGATCACCGCCCAAAAGCGTGATCCCGGCGCTTTCCATTGCCACATCGGCGCCGGTGCCCATGGCGATCCCGACATCGGCGGCGGCAAGCGCCGGGGCATCGTTCACCCCGTCGCCCGCCATCGCGATCTTGCGGCCCTGCGCCCGTAATTCGTCGATCAGCGCCTTCTTGTCTTCGGGCAGCACACCGGCGCGCACCTCATCTATGCCCAGCTTGGCCGCGACCGCCTTTGCGGTGCGCTCATTGTCGCCTGTCGCCATGATCACCCGCAGGCCAAGCGCATGCAGGGCTGCAATCGCCGGGATGGTGCTGTCCTTGATCGGGTCGGCCACTGCCACGATCCCCGCCAACGCGCCGTCAATGGCGATAAACATCGCGGTCTTGCCAGAAGCGCGCAGGGCATCGGCCTTTACTTCGGCACCCGCCGTGTCCAGCCCTAGTTCCTGCATCATCGCAGCGTTGCCAAGGGCGGCCTTTCGCCCCTCAACCAGACCTTTCACGCCCTTGCCAGTCACCGCCTCGAATTCTGTGGCATCCAGCTTGCGCACAGCTTTTGCAGCCGCTCCATCCACAATCGCTTCGGCCAACGGGTGTTCTGACCCACGCTCCAATGCGGCGGCAAAGGCCAGAATGTCGGCCTCGGTAGTTGCCCCCAGAGCCAGGGTATCGGTGAGTGTTGGCTTGCCGAGTGTCAAAGTCCCGGTCTTGTCGACAATCAGGGTATCGACGCCAGCCATCCGCTCCAACGCCTCGGCGTCTTTGATCAGCACACCAGCTTGCGCCCCGCGCCCGGCGGCGGTGGTGATCGAGATCGGGGTGGCTAGACCAAGTGCGCAAGGGCAGGCGATGATCAGCACCGATACTGCCGAAGCGAAGGCGAAAACTAGCGCAGGTGCAGGGCCAAGAGCCATCCATGCCGCAAAAGCGGCGATGGCAGTCGCCACAACCATCGGAACAAAGATCGCCGACACCCGATCTGCCAACCCTTGAATGGGTGCGCGAGACCTGCGGGCACCCGAGACCATGGCGACAATCTGCGCAAGCACGCTATCGGCGCCGACCTTGCCGGCCTCCATGATCAAGGAGCCGTTCTTGTTGATCGCGGCCCCGGTCACCTTGTCGCCCGGGCCCTTTTCGACCGGCATCGACTCGCCGGTCAGCATGCTTTCGTCCAAGGAAGAACTGCCGGACACCACAACTCCGTCCACCGGCACCGCGTCGCCGGGGCGTACTCGCAGTTGGTCGCCTGTCATGATGTTTTCCAACGGTGCGTCGTATTCGGTGCCATCGGGCAGGATGCGTCGCGCGGTTTTCGGGGCCAGATCCAGCAGGGCACGGATCGCATCCCCGGTGCGTTCACGCGCCCGTAGTTCCAGTACCTGGCCCACAAACACCAAGGTGACGATCACCACCGCCGCCTCGTAATAGGTGCCCACCATGCCGCCCATACGGTATTGTTCCGGGAATACCCCTGGCAGGAACGTCGCCAACAGCGAATAGCCATAGGCCGCAAGCACGCCCAAGGAAATCAGCGTCCACATGTTGGGCGAGCGGTTTATGATCGAGTCCCAACCGCGTTTGAAAAACGGCAGCGCGGCCCAAAGGATGATCGGCGTGGCCAGTAGAAACTCCAGATACATCGCATTCTGATGGCCGACCCAGTCGCGGATGGGCAGGCCGATCAGCGGTCCCATCGTGAGAACAACCAGCGGCACCGCGACGGCGGTGCTGATACACATGCGACGGGTAAAATCTGTCAACTCCTCGCTGGGGGCATCCGACGGCGTTACTGGCTCAAGCGCCATGCCGCAGATCGGGCAAGACCCAGGTGCATCGCGGATGATCTGAGGGTGCATCGGGCAGGTGTATTGCACACCCACCGCCGCCACCTTGCCGCGCTTGGTGGCATTTCCGGATGCATAAAACCACGGATCGCCTTTGAACTTCGTCTGGCATTTCTCGGAGCAAAAATGAAATGGCTTGCCGCTGAAGCTTTCGGTCCGCGTATCGGGAGTAAGAGTAACAGTCATGCTGCACACAGGATCAATAGCCGTGGCGGCCCCTGACGGCGGCGGTATATTGCCGGGCATGTCGCTCATGGCCGTTTGATCGTGTCCGGCAGGAGGGTGGGACATAGATGCGCCTCTCGAATATGCGGGGGATCGAACATGGTGGACTGCCAATGAGCGAAAGCTCAACCTAGTAATGCTATGCGGGGTTCCAGCAAGGTAAGGTCAAGTGATATTGCCTGCGCCGCATTATGACAGATGGAACTGACGCTCCGTGAGATTAGGCATTTGTGATCGGTGTATGCGAGGACGCGTCTGGAACTGAACCGAATGCAGGCACGTTAACACGTTGCGCGCAAAAGCTGCAAAACCTCGTCATGGAGATCCCAATGAAGACCACGACTATGTCCCTGATCATCGCTGCTGCCCTATCCCTCGCTGGCGGTTTGGCTTTCGCCGACGGTCATGACAAGATGCAGGCAATGGCTGACGCTGGCATGAAACCGTTTATGGCACCGATGGACACGATGATGACCGCGATGCCGATGATGTCGACCGGCAAACCCGATGCCGATTTTCTGCTGATGATGATCCCGCACCACCAATCTGCTATCGACATGGCAAAGGTCGAATTAGAAATGGGCAAGGACGAAGGGACCAAAGCGATGGCACAAAAGATTATTGATGCCCAAGTGGGCGAGATCGCAGAGATGAAAGACATGCTCCAAGCGATGGGAGTCGAGGTCCCGATGTAACTCTGCCCGGAGGGTGGAATTTGCGGGATAGGGCTGTTTCCGCTTGGTTATGCCCGTGATTGTGGTTGTCTTTCAGAAGCCAGACAAGCTTCACCATCACGCACCATCATGGCTTGCTTGAAATTATCATCACGTTGCCTGAAAGCGCAGGAAGCTTTGTCAGGCGATCAGCAGAGCGATCATCGCCAGAGCCACCGCTCTTGCAAATCCGGCGAGGCGCTGAAGGCTGACACTGCCAAGCTCGATGAACCGCGCCGGTTGGGTTCGCATCTGTGCGGACGTCGGCCTGGCGAGCAATCGCCCCAATGAAACAAACACCTTGAGTACAAAGTTCAGCGCAGCTAACAACCCAATACTAGGGGGCCAGCGCTATTATGAACCGATGTTCAATGATGTTCGCTCTGTCAACAGCGCTTGGCACGCCAGCCACTGCGCATCCCCATATCTTTATCGATACACAGCTCGAGATCTCTTTCAATGCGGGGGGAGAGGCGGAGGGGGTTCGAATTACTTGGACATACGACGACCTTACGTCACTGCAGTTCATCACCGACAGGGGGATGGATGAAGACTTTGATGGAAAGCTTATTGCTAGCGAGACAGCAGCGCTTTCGGGCTTCGATATGCACTGGGACGATGGTTACCCCGGCGATACCTTCGTACTCAATGGAACGGCACCTGTGCAACTTTCTGGGCCATTGGATTGGACCGCTGCCTATGCTGACGCAAAAATTACGACGTCGCATTTTCGACGTCTCATCCCACCCGTTGCTCTTGGTTCTGACCCGCTGGTCATACAGGTCTATGATCCCAGCCTGTATTCGGGGTATTACATTGTGGGGGAACCCAAAGTGACCGGGCGACCAGACTGCAACGCCGAAATTCAAAGACCGGACATGAAGGCTGCAAATGAAAAACTCGATGCTGCGATTGCGGCTCTGCCGGGGGATGTCGAAAATGAGTTCCCCGCTCTTGGGGCCATCTTCGCCGAGGGGGTTCGTGTAACATGCGCCGCGCACTCTTAGTTCTCGGCGTCGTATTGGCAATTTCGCTTCTGATTTTGTGGCTCTCCGGTGGTTTTGCGGCTCTGCAAGCTTGGATCCTTGCGGGACAACGCGAAATCCAAAATGCCTTGGCGTCTGCCGTGCGCAAAATCAAAAGGGCGGAACCTGGAGCCCTTACTGCACTGCTGACTGTTTGTTTCAGTTACGGATTCTTGCACGCAGCTGGCCCTGGACACGGCAAGGTAGTGATTGGTGGCTTTGGGCTTGGGCGTCGGGTGCCGCTATTAGCACTGTCTGCGATTTCGTTGGCTGCGAGCTTGGCTCAGGCGGCGGTTGCAGTTGGTTTTGTCTACACCGGTGTTGCGTTGTTGGGTTGGACGCGTGAGCAGGCGCATGGTGTTGCTGATGACATCATGGCGCCGGTCGGGACCATTGCAATCATAGGTGTCGGAGTGTGGCTGATGTGGCGGGGGTTGCGCGGGTTGCGCCGCCAAACTCAACGGCAGACTCACGACCATTCAGGCCATGTGCATGACGAACACTGTGGACATGCACATGGTCCCACAGTCGAGGACCTAGACAACCTGACCGGTTGGCGCGATGTCGCGGCATTGATTGCAGGAATTGCCATGAGGCCGTGCTCTGGGGCTCTTTTTCTGCTGATTTTGACATGGCAACTGGGTATTGGCTTGGCTGGCATCGCCGGGGTCTTTGCAATGGGGCTGGGGACAGCAATCGTTACCGTAAGTGTCGCCGGTTTAGCTGTGTGGACGCGCGAAGGGGCATTGGCAGCCCTACCCGGAAAAAGCATTGCACGTGTTTTGCCATGGTTTGAAGTATCCGCTGGCGGGCTGGTTTCAGTGATTGCGATTTCGCTTCTGGTCCAAGTTCTATGATGGTCCTAATGGAGCTAATACTTAGCCGGTGAATACGTCTGCCTTGCCATTTGACCCAGCCGTGACAACGTCGTGAAATGATCCACGCGGTTTGTTTGACGTCAATTTGTAACCGCCCGAGACGCGACGCACCCAAACTGCCAAAGCCGCCCTTGACTGCACCTGGGCGCATTTCCCACAGCCGCAGCGGCGACCCTGATCGCTTCAATTAACCGCCATGACCTCTGCAAAACGCGCTGCTGCCTGACGCACCGGCTTTTGGCTTTTTCGAGACGTCAACCGCTCGACGAAACCAGGGCACCGGAGGGCCATCACCATTGAAAGTAGCCTGATGCTAAAGACGCTGAGAAACCCGACCTTCCGCCACCTGTTTGCTGCGCAAATAGTAGCTCTGCTGGGCACCGGGCTTGCCACGGTGGCGCTGGGGCTGCTTGCGTGGCAGCTGGCGGGCGACAATTCGGGTGCTGTGCTGGGCACCGCATTGGCCATCAAGATGGTGGCCTATGTCACGCTTGCTCCGGTGGCTGCGGCGGTGGCCGAACGCCTGCCACGCCGGGCCTTTCTTGTGGCGCTGGATCTGATCCGCGCTGGGGTAATCGCCTGCCTGCCGTTCGTCGATCAAGTCTGGCAGATCTACGTGCTGATCTTTTTTCTGCAAGCGGCCTCTGCCGGGTTCACCCCGGCGTTTCAGGCGGTGATCCCGGACGTGCTAAAAGATGAGGAAGATTATACCAATGCACTGTCCCTGCTGCGTCTGGCCGAGGATCTGGAGCAGCTCGCCTCGCCGATGATTGCTGCTGCTCTGTTGACGGTCGTCAGCTTTCCGGTGCTGTTTCTAGGTACTGTCGTGGGGTTCGCGGGCTCTGCAATACTGGTGGTGACCACTCGCCTGCCTGCGCGCCTGAAATCCGAAGGCGGCCCTTTCTGGGCTGATGTTACCAAGGGTGTGCGCATCTACATCGCCACCCCACGCCTGCGCGGACTGATGGTGATGGAGGCGGCCGTCGCCGCTGCTGGCGCTATGATCTATGTCAACACCGTGGTGCTGGTGCAGACCCGACTGGATTTGGGCGGAGAATCCGTGGCGCTTGCCTTCGCCGGGTTTGGCGCGGGCTCTATCGTCGCGACCTTCGCCTTGCCGCGCATTCTTTTGCATTTGGCAGATCGTCCGGTGATGATCGGTGGCGCAGGGCTGATGGTGGCGGGGGTGGCAGTGGCGCCATTGGTCGGGGGGCTGACCAGCCTGATCGCGCTTTGGGCATTTATCGGCTTTGGCTTTTCGCTGACGCAAACGCCAATTGGGCGGATCATCAACCGCTCGGCGCGCGAGGCGGATCGCGGTTCGGTTTTTGCAGCACAGTTTGCGCTAAGCCATGCTTGCTGGCTGGTGACCTATCCGCTGGCGGGCTGGATTGGCGCAGGTGCAGGTTTGTCGGTGGCTGCTCTGGTGCTGGCGGGGATCGGCGCGCTTGGCCTGATCGCGGTGCTGCGGATCTGGCCCGCGCAGGATGACATCAGCCTGCTGCATGACCACAGCGACTTGCCACTCGATCATCCGCATCTAGCGAAACACGGGCTTCAGCACCGCCATGCCTTTGTGATCGACGAACTGCACCGCCGCTGGCCGCGCGCCGTTTGATCTATGTTTGAACTTCCCGGCCTATTCCTTGCGGCTCTTGCCGCTGCCACATTGATTCCGGCACAATCCGAGACGGTGCTGGTGGCGCTAATCCTGCAGGCCACACAGCCGGCCTGGCTGCTTTTGGCAGTGGCAACGCTTGGCAATGTGCTGGGTTCGATGGTGAACTGGGCGATGGGGCGGTTTCTGATCCGCTTTGCCGACCGGCGCTGGTTTCCGGTCTTGCAGCGCCAGTAGACCGGGCGGCGGGCTTGTATGCATGCTGGGGGCATTGGAGCCTGTTGGGCGTTTGGCTGCTGATCATCGGCGATCCCTTGACGCTGGCCGCCGGGGTGATGCGCGAACCGTTCTGGCGGTTCGCGTTGATTGTCACGCTGACCAAGGCCGGGCGATATTTCGTGCTGGCTTGCGTAACCCTACAACTGGCCTGACGGGTCAGACCAATTCGGCCAGATGCAGCACCAGCCCAAGTGTGGCGGCCCCAGCCAGCACCTGGTCGGTTCGCAGGCCGGATGGAGGCAGTGATCTCTTCGAATTCAATTCAACAAGTGAATCAAATGGAACGACGCGCGATGTAATCGGCGGCTTTGAATTCAATCTCGATAGGATTGATCTTTCGGAAATAGATGCAGACACAACTGCAACGGGAAACCAAGCGTTCAGATGGTCGGAAGCAACTACCGGTACGCCTGCTAGGGGATATTTGATGGCGGTGGCTGGCGCGGGCACGGACACTTGGATCTTGGGCAATACGGACAGCGATGCCGCTGCGGAATTTCAATTGGCGGTCGTTGATGGCTCAATTTTGCCTGGCTACTGGTTGGCCGATGATTTTTTTCTTTGACTAGGCCCGTGTTGACAAAAGGAAATGCACGGAGCGCATTGATAGTAGAAAGGCCACCGCGTTCCGCTGGCTGCTTTCCCTTCCTGCTCGTCCGGCTTGCTGCAGCGCCGAGTGGAAACTGAGCACCCTCCACGAACGAAAGCTCCGTCCGCATTGCTCCCAATTGGGTAGGACAAAAACCTCAGGTCACAAACACATGGTCAAAAACGGTCGTTTTTGGCCCCCTCCCCCGCCCTACCGTAAATCAACGGCTTAGGCGGGACAAAAACCCATGACAAAACCTTTGCAGTTTTGGGAGGTTTTTGGCACAGTGCGTCATGATCATTGGATATGCCCGCGTCAGCACAGAGGACCAGAACCTGGACGGCCAGCTCGATGCTTTGAAGGCGGCAGGTGCAGAGAAGATCTTTGCTGACAAGATCACCGGCACGGCTCGCAATAGGCCTGAGTTGGACCGTTTGCTCGATCAGTTGCGCAAGGGTGACGTGATCACCGTCACCAAATATGATCGCCTCGCCCGCTCCCTACGCGATCTTCTCGACATCGTGGACACGATCCAGGCGCATGGCGCGGGCTTCCGGTCGCTGGCTGAAGACATCGACACTACCACGCCCGCCGGTCGGCTTGTGTTCCATGTCTTCGCATCCATCGCCCAGTTTGAGCGAGAGCGGATTTCTGAGAGGACGAAGGAAGGGCTGGAGGCCGCCCGCAAGCGGGGCCGGGTCGGAGGCAGGCCCCCTGCCCTATCCGCTGCTCAGAAGATTGAGGTAAGACGCCTGCGAGATGTGGAAATGCGGCCTATCCCGGAAATCGCCGATCTGTTCGAGGTCAGTGACAAGACGATCCGGCGCGTGGTTTGAGCGGATGCAGTCTCAGGGCTTTGTAAACCGATGTTTGCGATGCTATCGCCGCGGCCATACCGCTTGCGTCGCTTGCGTTGTCAGGCCAGTTTGCGATCAAATTATTACAGCTCGGAGTATGTCGGTGCCGCTCTTGTTGGCGGTACCCTTGGCAAAGGAACCGCTCGGCGAAATGCTGCGGAGATGGACACCCGCCCAAGCGCGGATGGTTGGCTCAATACGGGCCTGAACACCTCGCACAGGCGACAGCAGACTTGTATCCACAGCCTCGCGTTGAAGAATTCCTAGAAGGTACTGATCTGCCGTCATAAATCCTCACACAAGTCGCGGCTGTTCGGGCTGCGGTGGCACGGAAGCTCGCGTCGGCAAATGCCGGATCGTCTCGCCGGTCTCCTTGTCGGCCTGCGCCAGATCGAACTGCGATTGCAGGTTCAACCAGAATTGCGGATCGGTGCCAAACCAATGGCCGAAGCGCAGGGCAGTATCGCCGGTGATAGAGCGCTTGCCGCCGATGATCTGGCTAACGCGGTTGGGGGGCACCTCGATCTGGCGTGCAAATTCTGTGGGCGTGATGCCCAACTCTTCCAGCTCGTCCTTCAGGACTTGGCCTGGATGTACTGCTCTCATGAACATGGTCTGACCTCCTTTTGTCAGTGGTAGTCCACTATTTCAACGTTGCTTGGTCCTGGCTGGCCGTCAGGCCACTCGAAACAGATGCGCCACTGCTGGTTGACGCGAATGGAGTACTGCCCTGCCCTATCGCCGCGCATCGCCTCTAGTCGGTTGCTTGGCAACGCTCGCAAGGTATCAAGCGAGGAGACAGCGTTGAGGATCGACAGCCGTTTTGCGGCCTGTTCCTCGAACCCTTGGAACGCCTTTACGAACTCTCCGTTCGCAAATCCTTCTGTTTTCTTGTTTCTATAGTTTAGGATCATTTGGCTACGAATATAGCGCTTTGGACGCTGGACGTCAATCGTCATTTCGTGCGTCACTGTCAACGTCAAATAGTTATTGGATAATTTTATAAATCCGGTTAGTGTAAATACCAGATAATAAATGGAGCTTTCATGCCAACTGTTGTCATAGCCTCACCCAAGGGTGGCGCGGGAAAGTCCACAACGGCGATCCTTCTAGGAACCGAGCTGGCTCATGCCGGTGCCAAAGTGGTCATGCTAGACTGCGACCCCAACCGCTCGCTCACCCTATGGGCGGATCGCGGCACGCTGCCCGACCGGATTAGCGTTCTGTCAGATGTCGCCGAGTCCGACATCGTAAAGACTATCAAACAGCACGATACCGACGGCCAGATCGTGATTGTAGACCTTGAGGGCGTTGCTTCCCGCCTAGTGTCGCGGGCAATTTCCCAAGCCGATCTCGTGATCACCCCAATGAGGGCAACCACGCTAGACGCAACCATCGGCATTCGTGCGCTTCAGCTCATCGCCGAGGAAGAAGAGGCGCTAGACCGAAAGATTCCTCATGCAGTTGTCTTCACAATGACAAAGGCAATTCGATCAAAGCAACATAGTGGCATATCAGGCTCGCTTGCCGCCCAAGGCGTCGATCTTATTGACCCACCGCTGATGGAGCGTTCGGCATTCTCCGCACTCTTCGAGTTTGGGGGCAATCTGCGCAATATGCCAGCACAGGGTAACATGGACGGCGCTATCGAGAATGCAGCCCAGTTTGCGCAGGCTGTCTACAAGCGTCTTGCTGGAGAGGTATGACATGACCGAAGGTAAGCCGTTCAACATCGACTTGGGCCGTTTGAAGAGCCGTGAAAAAGACCGCAGCCCACAAGCTTTAGAGAGAGTGGACAGGGCAGGGGAAGAACTTGGTTTTGTTGGACGCGATGCACAGAAGCAGCGCGGACGCAGACCGAGTCCACGTACAGGCCAGGTTCATGCCAAGGTGATGCCCGAAGTTCCCGAAGAGATCGCCAACGAGGCCAAGCGCCGAGGGGTCCAACAGGGAGTAATCATTGAAGAAGCATGGGCGCTTTATAAAAACAAATCCGGTATATAAAATTATCCGGTATATTTTCTATTCTGCATCCACTTGCGACAGAACCCAAGGAAGGCGGCTTCAGAATTTCGCGGGGTTTCAGGCAGCCAGCTTCGCCACTCGCGCTCCAGAAAATGGACGTCAAAGCCAGGGGCGAGCATTCGCGCCGTCTCATAGACATCCGAGTCGAGTTGCGGTGCCGTCGCTTGCGGTAGCACCATCTTAACACCCTGGCGGTTTGTGAAGGCAATCATGTCGTCTTGTTCGTCAAACGTAATCGAGTAGTCCGGCATGTGGTCGTGCTCGCAGTCCTCGCGCACGATATTCAGGACCAGTCGCCGAAACTCACGTAGCGTAGAGTTTGACCCGCACTTCTTCTGAAGCAGCGCCAGACTAACTCGCCATTCCTTTTGTGCGCCGCAGTGCTTGCGGGCAATCTCATAGATGCGACGTTCAAGGGGCTTCCGCAGCCGGAAATAGTCCCGGTGCAGCGTCAGCACTTCCTTGGACCTGATAGCGTTGAACACCCAGTCTGAAAGCTTGATCTCCACTTCCTGCATGCGCCCGTCACGGGTTTCCCGCACGACTTCAGCGCTTTCGATCAGGCCGAAGGTTCGGAAAACTTCCTTCCCGCCAGTGACGATATTCGTACTGATCCTAGTACCAGCAAGCCGCTCCAATGCCGCCTTCAACTGGCCATAGCCAGAACCTGCTGTGTTCCGGTTTGTAGCAACAAGCATATCGAACGCGCGGAACCGGACAACCTGCGAGACCTCCTTGCCCTCGTTCAAAGCTGTCATAAGCTGACTGATGCAGTAGATCAGCACATCCCGGTCATGGACCGTCGCCAGCCCATCGACAGAAGGCTTAATCGCAATCTTGATCCCGTTATGCTCGTACTCCCTGACCCGCGTGTCGGGCTTGGTAGAAAGCGAGAAGATCGGATGTTCCATGGACGCCATATCGGCCTTCGGAACAGCATCGAAGATGTCACAGACGAAGAAATCACCCTGAGGATACCGGTCAGGAAGAAGGGGAGAGCGGTTTATGAGATTCTCGTCAGACACGTTCAAGCCCTTCGTACTTTCACACACAGTAATGCGTTATAGAGGTAAAATCCACGTGGATTCGTACTTTCACACACGGTAGCGACCTTTCGTACTTTCACACACGACCTTTCGTACTTTCACACACTACCTTTCGTACTTTCACACACGGTCTTTCGTACTTTCACACACGCTACCATCAGAATTCTCTTTTTGCATCAATTGCTTACGAGCGGTTTTTTTTGCTTAACCCTATATTTAACACATACTTAACACCCAAGGCTGTGGATAACTCTGTTTTGAGCCCTTGGCGGAGCATTCATCATAGAACACGCAAGCTTGCTTTCCGCTCTCATGCCCCGCACCCACTGACCCCCAAGGACGGCGCAAGCCGTGCCGATAACTAATAAGAAACAGGGCAGGGCGATGCTCAAACCGAGCGCCAGGACCAGCCCGAAGAAGGCTATGAATGGACTGCGCTTTTTACAGCGTCCCGCTCTTTCCTGATAAGCCCGCAGCCGTTGAAGGGTGTTCTCTTCCTGTTGGACCAGATCATCCAGCCTGTATGCGGCTGCTCGATGTGCTTGACATAGCGGGCAGCCGGACCCCACCGAGGCCTCGGACGCGTAGGGAGCGCAGGAACTCGGTCCAGAAGGTCTCGGCTTCGGACGGCCCGATACCCAGGCCGATGGTTTCGCGGCGCCCCTCGGTGTTGGCGGAGATCTTCCTGATGAGCGTCATGACACATGGCGTCGATTGATCCACCCTGAAGACATGCCTGCCGTTGATGGGCGGCTTGCTGCCCTGACGACGCCGGGGCTGGACGGGTACGAGGCCGAATACCGGATACTGCACAAATTT
Source organism: Cypionkella sp. TWP1-2-1b2 (assembly GCF_049896245.1). NCBI lineage: Bacteria > Pseudomonadati > Pseudomonadota > Alphaproteobacteria > Rhodobacterales > Paracoccaceae > Cypionkella > Cypionkella sp. TWP1-2-1b2. The sequence goes on from NZ_JAFCTX010000044.1 coordinate 26,266, forward strand.
GGGCACTGGGTATGGATGATGGACCGGGGCCGCGTGCTACGCCGGGGTGGCGATGGTGCGCCGGCATTCATTGCAGGTATTCAAATGGACATATCGGAGCAAAAGGAGCGAGAGCTGGCGCTTACCGCCGCCCAAATGGCGCGCGATACCGTAGAGGCGCGGCTCAAAGATGTGGTCACGGTCAGCGAGGATATCTTTTTGGAGCTGGATTCCGATCTGCGGTTCAATTTTCTCTCCGGCACTTTGTTGGAGGAGGGGCCTGGCTCCCAGTCGCTACCTGCAATCGGGCAAACCTTGGAAGAATGGCTCGCCAGTGTGCGGAATGTCCGATCCAGCACCGATTGGGACGGTGTGTTGTGCACTATCGCCGACCGCCTTCCCATCGATAATTTTACTTTTTGCGCGCCTAAAAGGCTATCCCAAGCCCGTGATGCCGTCCAATGATCTGTGGCCAAATGTCGGCCGTCCGCTGAGCAGTCTTTCATGGTTCCAGCAGCGAGCGGCCGCGTTCTGCCCGTGGTGCCAGCGGAACGCGGTGGCCTTTCTACTATCAATGCGCGCATTTTCTTTTGTCAACATGGGTCTAGTCAAAGAAAAAAATCATCGGCCAACCAGTAGCCAGGCAACTTTGAGCCATCAACGACTGCCAGCTGAAATTCCGCAGCGGCATCGCTGTCCGTATTGCCCAAGATCCAAGTGTCCGTGCCCGCACCGGCGACCGCCATCAAATATCCTCTGGCAGGCGTACCAGTAGTTGCTTCCGACCATTTGAACGCCTGGTTTCCCGTGGCAGTTGTATCTGCATCTATGTCCGAAAGATCAATCCTATCGAGATTGAATTCAAAGCCGCCGATTACATCGCGCGTCGTTCCATTTGATTCACTTGTTGAATTGAATTCGAAGAGATCACTGCCATTGCCACCATAAAGCCTATCCAGTCCAAGCCCGCCGGAGATCAGATCGTTGCCGTCTTCTCCGTAGAGAAGATCATTCCCGGCATCGCCATAAAGCCTGTCATTGCCTGTGTAACCGTAAAGCCGATCAGTGCCGTTTCCACCAAACATCGTATCGTTGCCCGTCCAGCCGTCCAGGTAATCTGCGCCATCCTCGCCGAACATGAAATCGTTCTCGGTGCCGCCATCCAACGAGTCGTTGCCGGTCCAGCCATACAAGGTGTCGGCACCAGCTCCGCCAAAAAACCAGTCATCGCCACCAGAGCCTGTGGATGCATGTCCAAAATCATCAATAAGATCGTTGCCTCCCCCGCCGTAGACGGTGTCGTTGCCTGCGCCAGGATGAATGATGTCGGCCAAGCTGGTGCCGAATATTCTGTTACCAATGCCGTTGCCGTCGATATGCGCCATGATATGCGTACTCCAAGAGGGAAGGGTGAGCAGGTTTGCTCGTTCTGATGGAGCAAACATGTGGTGCCCGCCAAAGTAATGCAAAGTCGGCCGTTTGTTATTCAATAACAGTCTGGTAACATTATGATTTATAAAGATAAAATAATATAAAGGCTATTTCTGACATGATATTCGGCTGCGTCGCGCTCTGCGCGGTCTCCGAAACCGTTATTTGTGCCGCGCAAGCTTGCGATCCTCGGTCGACACCTTATCCGTTTCGCGGTGCGCTGTCGTCTCTTGATCAGGTTGACCAGCCTGCTCTTACGACTTTTCCTCATCAATGGTCTTCGACACAAAGCGCATCCATTTGGAAGAGCGCGCTGCCATCTACAATCAGGGTTCTTTGGAGACGCGCTCAATGGGAAACATGTCCTCACTGTAATGGTGAAGTTTAACGTGGTGGCTGCGGCACAGCCATCTAACATTTAGCGGCTCATCGTATCTATCATGATGGGCATCAACGGATTCCGTGCCGCAGACCTCGCATCGCAGCTTCTCAAGTTTCCCTGCGCTGACTGCCTGTTGCACGACGAGGTGAGCATCGTACTTGAGTGGATTGGCACGGCGCCAATTTGCCTGACGGGTCTCGCTTTTCAGCATGTATTGCCCCCTTTATCTGTCATATTAGCCGTTTGCTTGAAAATCCGTAATCCAGCTGGGACTAAGGGCTGCTTAGTCACTCTGGCTAATCGTAGGGCCTAATGGCACGGCTGTAACCTGTTAACGCGGGCCGTCCCAGTGAGCGATTTTTCCCATGTGCCACGCTGCGCTCAAACGCGGGTTTAATTGAATAGGTGGGTGATTACCGTCTTGCCTTAACCGCCTCCTTCATCTGAGATCACCACTGATGTATGCTTCGGTCGGTGTTCAGCGCTGGCCGCCAACATGTTTTGTACATGTTTGCTAATTGGCACTGCGAAGATGAACTACATCGACCCGCAAGCCTTGGCTCGCCGAGCGAAAGGTCCAACCCAAAAAGCACTCATGACATAAACGCCAGTTTGTCATGAGTGCTGGTTATCGCGGCTCTGCGCTCGCCATCCCACTCTGAGTGGGCAGCGCTGCCGAGCCAGTTTTTGTTCCAGCCCGGCAATTTAGTGTGTTTGAGGCCGGTGCAGGACTACATTGTCGACTTCATAACATCGGTGACCATCATGTCGTCTTTGTCTTTGCAGGCGGTTTCCATTTTGGTCATCATTTTGGTATCCGTCTTCATCTGCGCCGCCTTCTCATCGTCCGTCATCGCGTCCATTTTTGTTTTCATGTCGTTTTGCATCGCCATCATCATGTGAGACTTTTTGTCAGCATCGGACATGCCGGCTGTTTCGGTCGCCATCTTGTCTTCCATGGCCTTCTTGTCGGCGTCACTCATGGCGTCCATCTGCATCATCATGCCTGCATGCGAAGCCGCCGACATCATACCATCTTTGTCCATCTTCATCAGATCGCCGCAGGTCATTGTCGTCATATCCATCATCTTGTCTTCGGCGAGCGAAGGGGTGGACATAAGGCCGGCGATGCTAGTTGCGAGCAGAAAGGCTGAAAGCTTTTTCATCTGTATATTCCCTGTTGCAGGCCGCACCATGCGGACCCACTCTGAGAACCGTAATCACGGGCAAAAGTTCCTGCCTGCAAGCCCACCCTTCTGTGATCATGTTGTGGTTGGCGGTGTGGTGGGCAGGGCTATTCAGCGTGGGATCCGAAGAACAAGGCTGATCTGCGCCTGGCCGAGGGGTGATTTGGAAGGGATGCGGGGGCGGTGGCATTGCCGCTCGTGTCTGCGATGCAGCTGGTTGCGTCAGTTCAGGGCTCTGCGGGAACAATTTCACTTCCCACGAGTTGATCTGGTACCGTTGGCAATTCGTCGACAGAATTTGACAGGTGATGTATGACTAACACCGTTCGCAACACCATTCTGTCTGTAGCGATAGCTACAACAGCGCTCCTTCCTTTGACGGGATCTGCCGAAACGACGATCCCAACCGCCGATATTGGACAGATGGCAAAACCGACGGCTGAGATGCAGGCCGTATTGGATGCTTTGAAATCACTGGGCGCCAAGCCTATTCACAGTCAGACCGTCGAACAGGTTCGTGCCCAGCCGACCCCCGCCGATGCTGTGGCCGCTGTAATGAAAGACAAGGGTATCAAGCCGGGACCCGAAGCAGACATTGCCACCAGTGACATGATGATCAAGGGCGCCGCGGGCGACATTCCCGCACGGGTTTACACCCCTCCGGGCGAGGGTCCGTTCCCGGTCATTGTCTACTTTCATGGGGGAGGTTGGGTCATTGCGAACATTGACACCTACGACGCCTCGGCCCGTTCTCTGTCATTGGGCGCAAAGGCGGTCGTCGTTTCATCACACTACAGGCAAGGGCCGGAGGACGTGTTTCCCGCAGCTCATGACGACGCCTATGCAGCCTATGTCTGGGCTGTCGAGAATTCCGGCAAACTGAACGGCGACGCGGCCCGCATGGCGGTCGCAGGCGAAAGCGCAGGCGCCAACTTGGCGGCCAATGTCGCGATCATGGCCCGTGACAACAAGATCACGATGCCTGTCTATCAGCTTCTGGTCTATCCGATTGCTGGGAACGATATGAACACGCCCTCGTATATCGAGAACGCCGATGCGGCACCCTTGGGCAAGGCGGACATGGCATGGTTTGTTAAATATGCCTTTGCAAAGATGGAGGACGCCGCTGATCCTCGCGTCAATCTAGTCGCCCGCACCGATCTGCAAGGCCTGCCCCCCGTCACTTTGATCACGGCCCAGATCGACCCACTGCGGTCAGAAGGGCAAGCTTACGGTGAGGCTCTGACCGCAGCAGGTGTTGACGTCGACATGAAGAATTACGACGGGGTCACCCACGAGTTTTTCGGAATGGGCGCGGTCGTGCCAGAGGCGAAGCAGGCGATGGATTTGGCGACGAAAGATCTTCGTGCGGCGTTCGGAAATTAATCCTTTAGCTTGACAGCGCGTTTCCCTATCGAATGCTTGCTTCCTGAAAAGCACTTATTTGAAAGCGAATGCCTGCATCCAAACACTGATCGGAGTAATTTTAATTGGCCAGATCAACATAAATGCCGGTAGCGAGCCGAGATTCCATAGCGGCTCTTATCAGCGAAGTCGCTAACCAAGATCGTGTGGCCTTTTGCCAACTTTACAACGACACTAGTGCGAAGCTTATGGGAGTTTTGATCAGAATACTCGATAATAGAGCTGAAGCAGAAGATGCGCTTCAAGATGTTTTCGTAAAGGTTTGGTTGCAGGCGCAGCAATTTGACGCAAGCAAGGGACGTGGGATGACTTGGCTGATCGCTGTCACAAGGAACCAGGCGATCAATCGGTTACGGGCGAATTCTCGAAAGTTGACCGTCCATGATGATTTTGACAGGTTAGCCGATGATAAGCCATCGGTCGAATCCCGAATGATAGCCTCTGGCGAGGCGCAATACCCATACGAATGCATTGGGATGTTGGAACCTAACCGCGCGGCGGCTTTGCGCGGAGCCTATATTGAAGGCAAATCCTATGTCGATCTTGCGACCCAATTTGACATGCCGCTAAACTCAATGCGTACTCATCTAAGGCGTAGCTTAATCAAACTTAAAGTCGCGGTGACTACATAACCTGAGCAAAGGCTTATCCCTTTTAGTCCGGTCGGCCTACATGTTGACGCGGCGCAGAACCTCGCGTCTGCGGCTTTAGAGGCGACCCGGATCAGTTTTGATCGCTATGCTGAGTTATGGGTGG